>JAQFVJ010000162.1 GCA_029439525.1 Caballeronia sp. BR6202001591004 | reverse complement strand
GCGATGAAGCGCGAGGCGCAAGCCAGTGTGCGGCATGATGCTGTCGCGCGATTCGCCGTCCTCGAGCATCAGGATCAACTTCGCGCGTCGTAGGTCCGCCGCCCGCCCGCGATCAGCGCAATGCCGAACAGCAACTGGAGCGCGATATTGACCGGCTTCGAGTAGTGATCGCGACAGGCCTGCGCCAGATCGCGGCCAGTCGCGATGCCCAAACGCACGGAAAGCGCCTGAAGCAGGATGGTTGGAGAGCAGAATCACCAAGAGCAGCGTATAGCCGAAGCGCGATCCGCCGGCGATGTCAGTCGCCCAGTTGTGCCGGAATCCATGTAACCGACGGAGAATCATGTAGCCCGGTCCCGCGAACGCGAGAAAGCGCAGCATCCACGAGCCGCCGGACGGCACCTGCACCGACGCATTCACCTCCGGCAGGCTCGGACGGAACGCGTCGTCCTGCCGTTGCGATTCGGAGGCGGTGAGGCGAGGGTCGCGCATCGGCACTTGTCTCCTGCGGAGTCCGAGTGGGAATTCTGCTCGCAATATGCGTCGGGCAAGGTGAAGATACAAGCGCGCGTCCTCGCGCGCGCAGAATTTTGAGACTTCAACTGCTGATAATCACACTTATCAAATGCAGCAATTTTCCTTGCCAAATTCGAAGGTGGTTGATAACCTCGCCGCAAATGATTGAAAACAAATGATAAATGACGCGAGCGAAAGCAGCTAGCAGCCAAAATGCTAGCGCCCTTCCCTTCCATCAAGTCCAGTTCGCGGCCCCGGCACGCCTTACTCGACAACACTTTGCGTTGTATCGAGGTTATCTTGACAGCGTCTCGGAGACCCAGTTACACGCTTCTTATGGCGATGCAGCGTCGGACGTGCGTCGACGTGGCGGCTCATCGCCGTATTGCGCGACACGCTCTCGGTTCTGGCGCGACGCGCGCACGATACCGAAGCGGCACATCTGCTCAGGCTGCGCCCCGGCAGCATTCCGCTGTTCGATTCACCGCCGACGGCCACCGTGCCTCCACTCAATGAATTCCGGGAACGCGTCGACCCGGACGGCGTGTACAACGAGTCCGAACTGCTCGCGTTGTACGAGGAAGACTATCCGCCCGGTGCGTTGCCGACGCTGGATCGCCACGCGGCGCGCAACGTCCGTTTGCGTCGGTGTCAGGCCAAAGCGCTCGCCCGCATGGAGGCACGCCTGGCGCAGGATCCGCGGCCGGATCATTCCGATCGATGGATGGTTCGAGCCGGCAATGGGCTGCCGCCGAGCTGCCGTGCCGCGTCGATCGATGGCGAACTTGCGCCGTCGCGCCGCTGGAAGCGCTGCGAGTCCCGCCGTCACTGGACGGCTCAAAAGGGACGAATCGCGCAAATACGTCGGCGAGTTGTCTTTTCGATAATGATGTCCGCGCAATCGGTGCGTGGCTGGATGCGCGTTCGTCCAGCGAACATACCCGGCGGGCGTATCGGCGCGAGGCCGAGTGGCTTTTGCTGTGGTCGCTGCTGGAAAAGCACAAACCCTTGTCTTCGCTCGATAATGGCGACTGTGGCGAATACATCGGAACATTTCTCTTAGATCCGCAGCCGGCAGCAGCGCTGGATTGCGCGCGGGCGCGTGGAGCGCTGCCTGTCGAACTGGCGTCCTTTTGCCGGCCCGCTTTCGGATCGCAGCCGGGGAGAACCGCCCGCTCGATCCTGAGCGCAATGTGCGAATGGCTCGCCAGCGCTCAATATTTAGCCTCGAACCCTTTTGCCGGACTGGCGCGCACGAGCACGCCCGCCGCATTCGAATCTGCGGGACGCACGCTGGATAAGGATTTGTGGGCGTTCGTGCTCGAATCGACGGTGAGGGATTCGTATTCTTTCGCGGAGCATCGGGATCGCCTGGCGCTGCTGCTGGCTTATGCCACGAGGCTTCGGCGCGGCGAACTGGCGGAAGCGTCGACGGGCGCGCTTTCTGTTGGCGACCTGCCCGGCATGGCCGGCCCAGTCTGGCGATTCAGCGTTGGCGCGCGGTCGATATTATTACCGTCTGGCTGTCATCGACATGCTGCACGACAATCTCATCAGGCGCGGCTTCCCAGATCCCCTCGCATGCCCCGAGTCGACGCCGATTTTGGCTCAAACCCGCAGCGGCGCAGCACTTTCGGCCGATGGCGTCGGCAAGCTGTTCAAACGGATTTTTTCGAGTGCCGCCGCGTTACTGGAGGCTCGCTCTCCCGACGCCGGCGGGCGCCTGAAGCAAGTCAGCACGCATTGGCTGCGCCATACGCACTCGGTGCAAGCATTGGAAGCCGGCGTCGGATTGCGAGATGTGGGCATCGGCCTGGGCCACGCAAGTCTTGCGACGACTGCCCTCTACATTCAGAACGGCGATGCAGGCCGGCTTTTGGCGCTTGAAACGTTGCTTGAAAGCGGTTCACGAGTGCAAACGTCATCGGAATCTGCGTAAGTTTGCATTTTGCGCAACCATCACTGTTGTAAAAACGCCCGACGGGCCCTCGCGGCAACTTCACAGTTTACTTGAGGTTTACCGGCTCGCCGTTTATTTTTCGGTTTGCAGTGTGTTTTCCACAAACTGAAGAATTTTTGCTTACCCAGGCCCGCCAGTAACCGCGAACTCCATGCTAAGCGCTCGACTTCCCGAAGTCGATCAATCCGTTTGGATCGAAACACTTTTGGGCGTGGCCGCCCAAGCCACTAACATTCTCAACCAGATCCGCGATGCGATGTTGGAGCCATATCCGCGCAAGAGCGCGCCGACATTCTACCAGCGCGCAAGTCGCCTCGCTGTGCGGACTCGACAAGCAACGCTTCCAGTATCTGACCACGAAGGGAGAGCTTCCGGCGGGCACGTCCAAGGGCGCGCCGGCCGCAGCAAGGAGTTCACGCTCGGAGAAACGCTGACGTGGATCCGCTTCACCAAGGAGCGGGTCAAGCGCCCCGAAGGTAAACGGGGCCGCATCGTCACAATTGCGAATTTCAAGGGCGGCGTGGCCAAGACGACTACGGCTGTATCGGCCGCACAGGCGCTGACTCTGCTCGGCCGCCGTGTGCTCGTAATTCGACTGCGACCCGCAAGGCACGACAACCCAGCTTTGTGGCTGGGCGCCCGACGCTGAAATTTCGGACGATCAAACGCTTCTCCCGCTGATTTACGGCGACCAGCCGACGCTGCATTACGCCGTGCAGGAGACCTATTGGCATAACCTCGATTTGATCCCGGCGTCGTCTTCGCTGTTCGATGCCGAGTTCGAGATTCCCGCCAAGGTGCTGAACGACAGCACGTTCGAGTTCTGGGAGATCCTGCGCAAGGGTCTGATGCCGTTGACGGAAGAGTACGACGCCGTCGTGATCGATACGCCTCCGGCGCTCAGCTACCTCACGATCAATGCGCTGCTCGCCTCCGACGCGATCCTGCTGCCCTGCCCGCCCGAAGCGCTCGACTTCGCGAGCTCCACACAGTTCTGGCATCTCTTCGCGGACATCGCCAAGAAGCTGCCGGGCATACTCGAGCAGAAGCGATTCGACTTCGTGAATGTGATCATGACAAAGGCCAAGTCCGACGACGTATCGCGCGTCGTTCGCGGCTGGCTGCAGAAGGCATACGGCGACCGCGTTCTTCCCTTCGAGATTCCGGAATCGACGGTGCCAAAGGGCGCATCGGCGCAATTGTCCACCGTGTACGACCTGTCCAAGCCGGACGGTAGCACGGCAGCATACAACCGATTCAAGGAACCGCTCAACCGGCTTGCCGAACACCTCGACGCGCAGTTCATCCGCGCGTGGAACCAGAAGGAGGCGTAAATGGATATTGGGGACAGACTACTTGCGAAAACAGCTAACGTCGGGAATAAGCCGACGGAGCCGGGCGCGCCGCGCCCTGCCAATACCGAACCGCGCACTTCACACCCGGGCGACTGATGGATGCTCAGCACCGCATCAATACAGCCTCAGGCACGCATTAAAGAATTGGAAACTCAATTGGAAGAACGGGGGCCTTGGAAGTGCCGCTCAACGCGCTCGTCGAGGTTAGCGGGCGACGTCGCAAGCTGACCGCGGAGCAGTTTCAGGAACTGAAGAGCAACCTCGCGCAACATCCGCTTGCAACGCCTATTCTCATTCGCTCGTTTCCCGAGGGACGCTTCGAGATAGTCGCCGGACACAATCGCGTGGCGGCCTATCGAGAACTCGGGCGCCAGACGATTCGCGCCAACGTCGCATCGATCGAGGAAGGTGAGATCGAGTTCGCCGCATTCTTTTCGAATCTACTGTCGCCGTCTCTGACCGACTTCGAGAAGTATTGGAACTTCAAGCGACTGCAGGAATTGAGCGGTTTATCGCGCACCGAGATTTCCGAGAGCGCAGGCCTGAGCAAGAGTCACGTCACCCGGATTTTTTCGTTCGATGCGCTTCCGGAACAAGCCAAGGCTGCGCTTGCGGAGCGCCCCGAGCGACTTGGAAGTAACGCCGTTCAAAAACTGGCTGCGCTCGTCGAAGCTGGCAAAGCCGAAAAAGTGGTGGAAGCCGTTCGCCGCCTGGTGGATGACGAACAGTTCACGCAGGACAAGGCTGTGTCGTTCGCGTCGGAAAAACCGAAGGTCATGCAGTCCAGCACGACGGTCGTTCGCGCGGGCAGAAAGAAGGTCTGCGAGGTGTCTACGAGAAACGATGTCGTCGGCGTTCGCTTCTTCGAAAAAGAAGCTGCTGATGCAGAACAGTGGGGGCAAAGGATTGCAGACTTCATCAACAAGTCTTTGGCCGACGCAGAGCAGGAATAAGCTCTACTAGGTTTTCTTTTAAATCAATAATTTAAAAGAAAAATCAACAAACTAAAGTCTTGATTCTAGCAGGAACTCTTTAAGAATCAACCGTTTAGCAAAATCACAACGACGAGAACCCATATATAACGAACAAACGCAAGAAAAACAAAAGCCTTCGGCGCCAACCGAAGGCTTTTGAATTCGGGCTTAACTGCTGCTCGCCCGGTCCGCTTCCCGATGCCAATCGAGTCACGAGGTCACAATTCGAAGTTTAGCGGATAGCGATCGGCAGTCAAGCATTTGCCATCCATTTTTCAAAATGGATGTATTTGATATGCTTATCGTGCAACTTTCCGTTGCTGGCGAGGTACAAACTTGCCTCCGCGCTCATCAAAATCCATCCGCCCCGGAGAATCGGCAAGCGCTCGACGACTTCGATTGTGATCGATCCAACCTTCCTTGGGTCATCTTTCGCGCCGCGCACCGCGCTAACCATATGCCGGCGCTTCCAGTCCGCGCGCGGTCCCTCCTTGCCGCGCTCGCAAGAACCGTGGATGCCGCGCGCCCCTTCGCAGCTATCTTCGCGAGACGAGAGTTGCTCACCGGGCGTGCGATGCAATCCATGCGCACTTTCTATCGCAGCCTCGACGATCTCGAAAGCGCAGGCTTGATTACCCGACCGCCGCAGACTCGCTACGGGACGGGACAGCCGGACTATTCGGCCGTGCCTACCTTCACCTGACTGATAAGGCGGCAGTGGTTTTGGGCTTGGTCGAGCCCGCACATCAACCTCAAAGCGAAGCGACGGACGCACCGCAGGACGCCGATAACAACGCAGATCCGCTTTCCTTGATCAATCGGTCTGCCAGCGTGGCAGACCAAGCTATAATTATAAGGATCTAAACCCTGTAACTCAAAAGAGACAACCCAAACGCCTCCCTACAGACTTGACACGCCTTCGTGCCTTGGGATTTCAAGATTTTCTGATCTACAAACTCATGCGCGAGGTGCGCCTTCACGCCAAGCGCTTCTCCGATGTCGTCGAGGCTACGTGGGAGCACTTGTGCCGCGCACATCATCCCATCAGTTACCTAAGGGCACTACTGCGCACGCCCGTCGACTTTGGTTATCGCGTTCGTTCCCAGCGAGCACTCGCCGCGACGGAATCAGCCAACCAAACACGTCGAAGTGAAGCACAGGACGCAACTGCCATTCTTGTGGGCCGCGAATTCGTCAGTGCCGATGGTGTGAGTCGATTCTTCGTTTCGACGATGCGGCATCGGTCGTCGTGCGCCGTGAGGACGAGCCTCGACCCCGACAGCTCGCCCGTGAATGGGCGATCCCGTTCGTGGAGGCATTACGCGCTGGTCGTATCGCACCGGCTCAGAGTCCACGGTTCGCGCATGAGTTCGCTCCGCATAGTCCCGCCGCCGCGTCGTCGCTGCACACGGTAACGGTTGCCCATCAGACTCCCAAGAGTGCGGTGTTGATGGATGGCCTGAAGCGCTATTTGCGAATGAAGCAGGCAGGAGTTGAATTCACCGATCAGCATGAGACGACAATCGCGATTTCGTGCGAAGCCCTCGGTAGCCTGCAGAAACAAGCCGCATCGTGACGTCATACAGTGCACGTAATTCAAGGCTACTTTCGTCAGACGAAATCTGCGCGCCCGGGGACCACAATCGAACAAAAATCAGCCACGGCGCAGCCGTCGCTGATATACTCTAAAACTCTATTTTATTATAATATGAGCGATTGAAAAAGCACATCTGCGACCCATATGCGGTTTGTGTTGTTGTTTTGCTCGATGCGATTCTCAGCTAACCGTCCGTGGTCGAACCTGTCGTCGATATATATCATTGCGGGCCGTTACGCTCGCCTCGGGGGGACCTGTTGTCATCGCCGAGCAAACCTGTCAAGGAGAAAGTATGGCAAGTTTTGATCGGGAAGATTCGGATCTGGATATCGTCGCTCCGGCGCGCAAGACTACGGGCCGACGCGCAAGCAAGGGAAAGGGCAAGACCGGCGTGATACCGCCCGATGCCACGATGACTGCGGAGCAGAACGAGGAACGTCAGCGCCAGATGCGCGTGCTGATCCAGTTGGGCAAGGATCGTGGCTACCTGACGCACGCCGAGATCAATGACCACCTGCCTGACAATTTCGCGGAAACGGCGGCGATGGAAACCATCGTCAGCACGTTCAACGACATGGGCGTGGCCGTTTACGAGCAGGCGCCCGATGCCGAAACGCTCCTTTTGAGCGAGAACTCGCCGACTGTCGTTTCCGACGAACAATCGGACGAAGAAGCGGAAAACGCGCTGTCGACCGTCGATTCCGAATTCGGCCGTACAACCGATCCGGTTCGCATGTACATGCGCGAAATGGGCGCGACCGAGCTGCTGACGCGCGCCGGCGAAATCGCGATTGCGAAGCGTATCGAGGACGGTCTGCACGAGATGATTCAGGCAATTGCCGCATGCCCCTTGACCGTCACGACGATTCTCGCGGATGCTGCGCAGGTCGAGGCGGGCGAGCTGAAGATCGATGAGCTCGTCGACGGCCTCAAGGAAGAAGACGAAGTCTCCGGAGATATCTCGGCGTCGGGTACCAGTGACTCGTCAGATATCGATACGGATTCCAAAAAATCGGACAGCAATGACGACGATCTCGAAGGTGGCGATTCTGGCGCATCGAACGAAGCACGTCTGAAACAGTTGAAGGCCGGTTGCCTCGAAATCTTTGCGCGCGTTTCCGACCTTGCGGAACAGGTGAGCAATCCGAAGGGTTCGGGCGCTGTCGCGGCGAAGGCGATCGAAAAGGCTCGCGCGGAGATTCAGCGCGAACTCGGTTTGATCCGCTTCACGGCGAAAACCATCGACCGCCTC
This sequence comes from Caballeronia sp. BR6202001591004, assembly GCA_029439525.1. Taxonomy (GTDB): domain Bacteria; phylum Pseudomonadota; class Gammaproteobacteria; order Burkholderiales; family Burkholderiaceae; genus Caballeronia. Next base: position 2,399 of record JAQFVJ010000162.1, on the reverse strand, counting down.
TGTGCCGATGTGCAAAGCCAGGTCGCGCAAGTGCCTGAAATCGAACGTCGTGTGCTGCAGATCGCGGTCGATCGTTGCGGCATGCCGCGCGACAAATTCGTCGAGTCGTTCGTCGGGCACGAGACCGATCTCGAGTGGACCACGCGCGCCGCGGCTGCTTCGAAGCAATACGGTGCGTCGCTCGAGCGCAGCTTGCCGGCGATTCAGGCCGAACAGCAAAAGCTCATCGACATCGAAGCCGTCGTGGCGATGCCGCTCAAGCAACTCAAGCAGATCAACCGTCAGATGACGGCTGCCGAGTTGAAGATGCGTCAGGCCAAGCGCGAGATGATCGAAGCGAACCTGCGTCTGGTGATTTCGATCGCGAAGAAGTACGTGAATCGCGGCATGCAGTTCCTGGACCTGATTCAGGAAGGCAACATCGGTCTGATGAAAGCGGTGGACAAGTTCGAATATCGTCGCGGCTGGAAGTTCTCGACGTATGCGACGTGGTGGGTTCGTCAGGCGGTTACGCGTTCGCTCGCCGATCAGGCGCGCACGATCCGCGTGCCGGTGCACATGATCGAAACGATCAACAAGCTGAACCGCATCTCGCGCGAGATTCTTCAGCAGACGGGTCAGGAAGCGCATCCGTCGGTGCTGGCCGAGCGCATGGAAATGCCCGAGGAAAAGATTCGCGGCATTCTCAAGATCGCGAAGCAGCCCGTGTCGCTGGAAACGCCGGTCGGTGAAGATGCCGACGCGACGCTTGGCGACATGATCGAAGATCCGGGAGCGACGTCGCCCGCCGAGGCTGCCGTGCACGCGAACATGCGCGCGGCCATCGACGACGCGTTGAACGCATTGTCACCGCGCGAGGCGAAGGTCCTGCGCATGCGCTTCGGTATCGACACGGCGTCGGACTACACGCTGGAAGAACTGGGCAAGCAGTTCGATGTTACGCGTGAGCGTATCCGCCAGATCGAAAGCAAGGCGATGCGCAAGCTGTTGCATCCGAGCCGCGCCGACAAACTGCGCCCGTTCCTCGATCGCTGATCGTCGAACGGCAAGTCTGAAGTCAGGCATCGAACAAGCGTGCTGCCTCAACGGGCGGCACGTTTTTTTATGCGCGCGCTTCGCCAACCGTGCCCGGTGCCTTTCGGAAAGTTAGACGGCGAGCAGGACCGCAACGGGACGATCGCCTTGCGCGCGAGCGTGAATGCTCATTGCATGCGTGCATGTCCGAAAAAAGTCGAGCAACCGAAATTGTGCGCCATCCTGATGATCCATGGCTTGTCCACAGAAACTCTGGACAAACATGTGGATATCCTGCGCATCGCTGGGTGCAACACGTTGATGAGAAACGCATTTCACCGTGCATGCGAAATTCGCGCGTCAACGGATATGGTGAACTTCCCTCGCGTGGTGCGCCGCGCGTGACGATCGCGCGTCATCCGAGCGTCCGCATACAATGCAACAGATTTGTATGTCCGCAACACGCGACAGGCAACACGGAGAAGGGTCATGAAAAAGCTGCTCGTGGCTGTCATGTTTGGCTTCCTGAGTTTGGCCGGGTTGGCGGCGGGAATCACGTTTATTCAGATTCCGCCGGATTCCCAAGGCCCCGCGCTGAAAGCCGCCGTCTGGCCCCCGTGCTCGAAAGCTCCTCGCCGATACAAATTGGACCCTACACACTTCCCGGCCAGAAGAGACTGCCCGATCGTCGGCGAGAAGCTGCCGCTCGTCGTGATTTCACACGGTCATGGCGGCGAGCATTTCGGTCATCACGATTTGGCGGAGACGCTCGCCGATGCCGGTTTCATCGTTGCAGCGATCGACCATCCCGGCGACACGTTCTCCGACATGTCGCGAGCAACGGAGCCATCGGAGTTCGTCGAGCGTCCGATGGACATCAAGCGGCTCATCGATTACATGTTAAGCTCGTACAGGGACGCGAGCCGAATTCGATCCGCAGGCGGTCGGTTTCTACAGATTCTCGCGCGGCGGATTCACCGGACTCGTGCTCGCCGGCGGCGTACCGGATTTCCAGCACGCAAATGTGCCGTGCCCCGACGACATTCCCGCCTGCAAGCAGATTCGCGCCTGGCAATTACCGCAGCTGATATGGACGCAGGACCCGCGAATCAAGGCTTTCGTTTTGGCGGACCTGCTCGATGAGTTTCCCACGGCCGGGATAGCCGAGCATGTCAACGCGCCGATAGTTATGGGCGTCCGAATACGGAGGAGACGGCGTTCTTCCGTTCTTCCCGAGACGACTCCCGCGCTCGCGAAAGTGCTCCCTGCTAAGAACCCTTAACCAAATGAAGAAAGGGCTGTTATAACCCTCGATGAATGCTGTTAACCTACTCATTGTTTCGACGACGAAAGGGACATGGCTACCCTATATTCGACGAACTTTG
>JAQFVJ010000161.1 GCA_029439525.1 Caballeronia sp. BR6202001591004 | reverse complement strand
GGCTGATTCTGCTTGAACAGCGTCTTGTAGTTGCCGCCGCCACTTTCTCCTTGACAGGTTGATGGCGACCTGCTTCAGCGCGCCCCAGCCGGCGGCGGGGTGCGTGTACGGTTCGATGCGCGGTGGATTCTTCATGGCATGGACTTGGGGCTTCAACGGCGGATGATGCGATGAGACCCATCGTACTGTGTTCCAAAACGCACGAGGTGCACAGAAAATATGAAACTCAAGGAGTACAGTTTCGACATTTTGCCCTAGACTGCATAGATAGTCCCGAGGTCCCGATACCCTTTGAAGCTCTACGAAAAACTCGCCGATGAAATCGAGTAGGCCGTGCGGCGCGGCGTTTTCGCGCCGAGCGAGCGGATCGCGTCGGTGCGGCAGGCGAGCCAGCAACATGGCGTGAGCATATCAAGGCGGTGTTGCACGCCTACGCCTTGCTGGAAAGCCGTGGCATTCTGGAGCGCATCCGCAATCGGGCTATTTCGTGCGCGTGGCGCCGCAACCACCGCGCGGCTAGCCCAAGCGCACGGGCCGCGCGATCGCGGTGGCATCGGAAGTGGATGTGAGCAGGCTCGTGCTGTCGACGCTGCGCAGCATCGGCGCGCACGACGCGATGCTGTTCGGCTCACCGTATCCCGACTCCGGGCCGTTTCCGTGGAAGCGCATCAACCAGTACGCGAACGCCGCCATCGCGCGGCGGCATGCGAACTGGAATGTCATCGACGACCTGCCGCCGGGCAACGCCGAACTGATCCGCCAGATCGCGCGGCGTTACGCGGAAAACGGCGTGCCGGTCGATCCCGAGGAAATCGTTATCACGGTCGGCGCGATGGAGGCGACCAACCTGAGCCTGCAGGCGGTCGCGCGGGCGATACGGTCGCGGTCGAATCACTGACGTACTACGTGATGCTCCACGCGATCGAGCGTCTCGGCATGCGCGCGATCGAAGTGCTGACGCATCCGTCCGAGGGCATCGACATATCGACGCGCTCGCGCAGGTCATCGCGCGGCGCAAGATCGCTGCGTGCATGGTGATGCCGAATTTCCAGAATCCGCTCGGCTTTCAGATGCCGGACGAGCGCAAACGGCGGCTCGTCGAGTTGCTGTCGACGCACGATATTCCGGTCATCGAAAAAAACGATGTCTATCACGAGCTTTACTACGGCGATGCGCGGCCTTCGACGCTGAAGAGCTTCGACACGAAAAGGCTGGTGGCTGCATTGCGCGTCGTTTTCGAAGAGCCTGAGCGCGTCGTACCGGATCGGCTGGGCGATGCCGGGGCGTTTCCGCGCACAGGTCGAGAAGCTCAAGTTCCTCAATACGCTGACGATGCCGTCGGTGCCGCAGGTCGCCATCGCGGATTATTTGCGGCAGGACGGCTACGACCGTCATCTGCGTCGCGTGTGCCGGCTGTATCGGCAGCAGGCGCGCATCATGAACGCGATGGTCGAGCGCTTTTTCCCGGCGGGCACGCGCATGTCGTCGCCGCAGGGCGGCTATGTGCTGTGGGTCGAACTGTCCGAAAGCGTCGATTCGATGCTGCTTTACCGCGCGGCGCTGGACAGCGGCATCACGGTTGGGCCGGGCTACATGTTTTCGACGCGCAACGCCTACCGTCATTTCATCCGACACTGCAGTTATCCGTGGACGCCGCAAAGCGAGGCGGCGCTGCGGCGGCTGGGCGCGCTGGTCGATGAGCTTGTCGGCACGCTTGCGGCCGACGTGAACGTGCGTGCCGGACGACACATTCAAAAGGACAAAGGAGAACGTTGATGACTGGAGACATCGATCCGGCGCTAGTCGCCGTGCTAACGCAACTCTGGCGCGCGCGGCGGGAGGCGCCGGAACGCGCGTGGTCGCTGGCGAAGCTCGCCAAGCAATCCGATTTGCAGATGAGCACGCTCAGACGCGAACTGACGGGCTTGTCCGACGCGAGGCTGGCGGACTGCAGATCGACGAGGAAGGTATTGGCAGCGCGCGGCTGACGGAGCAGGGGGTGACCTTGTGTTCGGCGTTGTTCGGGGACCAGGCATGAAGTGCGTCAGAAAGAGAAGTGACACGCCCGCGAATACGCCGATCACATACTCATCGGTTCCGGACGGCGACGTATTCGGCGCGTGGCAAGAGCAAGCGACAGACGGTTTGCGCCATCAAAAAATGATGCGCGCCGAATGGAACGCGTGCGATCGGGTAGCCCGACACGACCGCGCACGAAATAGGTCCGGTCCTTGGATATCCACATCCTTCGACATCCACATCACCCTGCACGGGCGCCGCGATCTCACCGGCCAGATCTACGGCCAGCTACGCCCGGGCATCTGGCGCGACATGCCCGAGCGCATGGCCATGCCGATGCCGCCCGTCGACGAAACGCTCGACTGCGATTTCAAGGACGGCGTCACCGACAGGAGCCTGTTTCCCCACGATGCGTGGCGTCGCTGCATCAATCAATCACGCACTACGCAAGCAGGCGCGCGCATCGCGCATGTGCCCGTGGACGGCGAGGGCATCGTCGTGGGCAAGCTGCCGCGCAACACGCGGCTCGTCTACGTGACGCCGTCGCATCAGTTTCCGCTCGGCATGCCGATGAGTCTGGAGCGGCGCATCGAACTGCTCGAATGGGCCGCGAAGCGCGGCGCGGTGATCGTCGAGGACGATTACGACGGTGAATTTCGCTTCGAAGGCCGGCCGGTCGAATCGCTCAAGAGTCTCGATCGCGCGTGGCTGGTCGCGTATGTCGGCACGTTCTCGAAGACGCTGTTTCCGGATTTGCAGATCGGTTACGCGGTGCCGCCCGCGACGCTCGCCGAACCGCTCTGGAACGCGAAACAAGACTGCTGGCACGGCTGCATGCCGACGCAGACCGCGCTCGGCGCATTCATGCTCGATGGCGATTACGCGAAGCATCTGCGACGCATGCACAAGGCTTATGCCGAACGACGGGCGACGCTGCTCGCGCATCTGTCGGGCGCGCTCGCGCCGTGGTTCGAAGCATTGCCGTCGACGGCAGGGATCCACTTCCTCGCGGCGGCGCGTAACATATTTCAATTTTTTCTTTATACGGGATTCGCGCGTTCCATGCTAGCAGTGCGACGACGCAAGGCGTGCTTGCTCAGCTACAGCAGCACGACGGCGGACGCCATCGAACGCGGCTTGGCGCGGCTCGCCGCGGTCATGGCGACGTTTTAACTGCTTTAAGCGCATCACTGATCGCACAACAGCAGCACTTTCTCCTGCGATGTGTACGTTTGCTTCTTGGGCTTCGGTGCATTCGGCATCGACGCTGCGCGTGGAGACCTGCTGCGCGCCGCCCTGCGACTGCTTCGCCAGCGCCTCACGATGCGCGATGCATGCGCGCAGGCGCTTTTCCATCGGCGGGGACTTCCAGCCCTTGGTGAGCGGCGGCAGTTCCATATGCACCTGCTTCCACTTCGGATGCCCGCTCACCTCACCTGCAACTGGTCGAAGTTCGTGCACAGCGAATCCGCGAACTTCGACAGTGCGCCCACGGTGCCACGCAGCCCGTAGTCGTAGGTTGGCCTTGACGGTCAGCGTCGGCTTGTCTTCCTGAATCCAGTTCGGATAGCTCGTCGTGCGGATCGTCGCGGGAGGGGGGGAAATAGGTCTGCTTGGCGCGCGCGGTTTCGGGCGCGTTCGGGTCGAGGCGCAGCAGCTTGATCTGCAACAGTTCTGGAACAGCTTCGCCGACTGGCCCGCGACGATCACCGCGACATCGATCTTGCGCACGATCAGCTTGGCGAGCGAATCCTCGTTGTTGTCGTGCTGCTCGTTGGCTTCGGGAATCGGCTCGCCGAACATCAGCCGATACAGCGTCTCCGTCGATTGCGCCGTGCCGCTGCCGATCGGCCCCACGCTGTGTTCTTGCCCTTGATCTCGTTGATGGTCTTGAGCGGCGAATCCGAGCGCACGACGAAGTAAATTTCCTCGTCGTAGAGTGGCATGATGAGCGGCAGCGGCTGAATGATCTTGCCGGCATCCGCGTTGCCCGAGACCACCATGTCGAGATAGGCCTGATACACGTCCGACTGCACCAGCGCGAACTTCACGCCCGGCTCATAGCGCATGCGCTGCACGTTCTCCGCCGAGCCTTTCGACGGCAGCACTTCGAGTCCATGCCCACTGGTTCCGCGACGTACCTACGTGCCGCGTTCCTGGCCCGTCGTAAAATCTTGTACGGCACCGGATCGGCAAAGCCCGATTGCATCGCCGTGCTCAGCCCGCCAGCGACGAGCAGTGCCAGCGCCCCGCGCGCAGTGTTCCGCATGATTTGATTCGCGAACGTGATTGACCCTTGATTTGAGTTGAACGGGTGCTTTGAAACGTGCGGCCCTCGCATCGCGCGAAATCTGTCATGCGGTCGTGCCTGCGGCGGTGCGCCGGTCGTGTCTCCTGGCGGCGCTCTGCGTGTGTCGTTTATTGCTTGTTCTGGTACGTATCTGGTTTTTATTGCGCGGACTTGGGCGTCGTGTCGGTGCCGTTCCGCCGTATTGCTTGATGGCCCGTTTGAGCGCCTCGGTCTTGTCGGTATCGGCGCGCGGCTGCGCGGCGGGCGTCGAGGCGAACGCGGTCGCCATCGCGGCCGCGATGTTCGGCGCGCCTGCCGTCTGCACGGTGCGCGCGGTGGCGGACGCTGCCGTCACCGACTGGCTGACGATCGGCGGCACGCGCTGCACGGTCGTACGCGCGTTCGCCACGCCCGGATGCGGCACGTTTTGCGAGCTGGTCGGTTCGAGATAGTTCGGATGCGGCGGCGCCGCAGACGGCTGCGTCTGCGGAAGCTGGTGTACTGCGGTGTGCGCTGCGCGGTGGTCGGCGCGCCTGTCGATGGCTGGGCGGGCGTCTGGCCCAGATAGGTCGGGGGCCGTACGCCGGCGCCGGCTCGTTGAGCGTGTCGCCGAGATATATTGTATTGCGGCGCGCGCGGCACGTTTGCCTGAACGGACGGCTGCGCAGGGGCCTGGGCTTGCGCCTGCGGTGCATGCGGCGTGGTGGTTTGGGCAGACGGAGCCGGATTCACGCGCGGCGCGGATGGCGTAATGTTCATCCATCGTCGCGGGCGGCGTTACGGTCGTAATGGACGACGTGCCCGGCGGCGAGAACGACGAGCCCACCGTTGCGGCGGTCAGGGCGTTGGTCGCGGGCCTGCGCGCGGGTGAGCTTATCGGCGCGCGTGCCGAAATCAGCTTCGGCGCAGGCTTCGGCGGCGGCTGCGTTGCGCTGGAGCCGCGCGGCGATCCGCTGCGGTTTTGCCGGCTTGCCGGCCTGCGTGGCGTCTGCAACGTTTGCTTGTGCGGGAGCCTGAGCCGGGGCCGTCGCGATCGCGGCGGATGCCGTCGACGGCGCGGGCGCAGACTTCTGCGCACTTGCCGTGCTGGTGATGTTAGTCGCAGGCGTGAGCGCCTTCTTCGCGATCGCCGTTGTGCTGTTCGCCAGCCCGCGTGCTCGATCACATGCTCGAGCAGCGTCTGCGATTCGGCGCTGCTGCCGTCCAGCGCGAGCGCCTCGCCGGCGTTCTGCTGCCCGCACTGCCACGCCGAGGTGCGTTCGCACGCGCGGGCGAGTTGCAGGGCCACATCGCGTTGCAGTTTGCGGCGCACGAGCTCTTCTTTCAGGCGGTCGAATTCGGGGCGCGCCTGCAATTGCGGACTCGCGACCTTCAATTGTACACGCGCGGCCGTCAGATCGTGCTGGTCCCGCGGCAATGCGCAGATCTTGCAGCGCATCGCTTGCTGCGAACGCGCGCGCCTGTACCTGATTGTGACAATCGGCGATGCCCGCCGCGTCCGGCATTTGGTTCGCGGCTGCGCCATTGCCCGCGTTCGACGACGATCCGGAACCGATCGCGCCGCGTGTTAGCGCGCCGAATTTCGAATCGATTGCGCCGGACACGCTGTGATCGGCGGAGGGCGAATTGTCGTCGTCCGAACTGCCGTGCTGGAGATAGAACGTCGCGCCGAGCAGCAACGCCAGCGCGCATGCGCCGGCGATGATGGTCTTGCGTTGCGACCAGTTTTCGGAGCCGGGCAAGGCGTCGGGATTGTTGTGATACGGATCGGCGTAAGCATACGCGCCGATTGCTCGACGCGCTCCATGCGCCGCGCGCGATGCTCGGCTGCTTTCTGCACGATGCGATCGCTGGCGCGCTTCGGGTCCCATGCGGAACTCCAGCCATCTTCGCCCTGATTCGTGCCGTCGTTGGCGGCGCCTTGCGCCATCGATGCACCCGCGGGCGAGAACGTCGACGCGGTTTGCTCGAATATGCTGCCGCGCGCATGGACGGCCTGGCCGGTGTGTGAGGACTGGAAGGCTTTCGCGGCTTTTCCCTCCCGATCGCCGCCCTTCTTGCGGCCGAACGCGGCGTTACGGTCCGCACCGCAGGTGGGGCAACTGTCCGCGCTCTTTCGCATCGTGTTGCCGCAGCGCTGGCAGACGATGGAGAACATGGAGGCGGGGACGCGTGGTCATGCTAAAAATCTTCGAAGGACATGTGCGATGAGATTGCCAGATTCGCGTGGTCGCCAGTACGCGTTCATACCATACTGGGTATCGCATGTAAGCCGGCACCGTCCCGCGGCAGCAATCTTTCGTATTGGTTCCCGCCGCGCTAGGCTGTTCAGCTTTGCTGACAGAAAGTGCGAATATGGGACAAGCATTTTCGGACGTCAATTGTCTTTCGCACCTATCTTCGGGCCGCCAAAAACTCAAATGACTGCACCTCGTTGTGCAGCCCGTGGCCGCGCGCGTTCTGTCTCGTATGGTGTCTGTGGTACTTTGCCGACGCCTGGCCCTCGATGATGTGAAAGCGTCTGGATCGGTATGTATGCGATGTCCGGGACCGGATCTTGCACAGAAACGCCTCGCTAACATCGCTCGTTCGTTTCTGACATTTTGGGTGCGACGCAGCGGATTCGAGACGCCAATCCTTAGCGGATAAACGACAAGGGAGCCGAATCGCCGGATAAGCCAGATAATCCACTGATGCGAAAGCAATTCGCGGCTTCAATGCGGGCGTTGCGCGGCGCAAGCGCTTGCGTCGGAAATTTGAAATCGACGCGACGTGCCAAGAACCTGCTACAGGCGGCTCAGTCCGCCAGTTGCAGCTTGCCGTCGATACGGCGATTCAGGCCGAGCGGATTGGCCGTCTTGAGCGCATCGGGCAGCAGCGCGTCGGGCAGATCCTGATAGCTCACCGGACGCAGGAAGCGATTGATGATCGCGAGGTTGCCGACCGAGA
>JAQFVJ010000160.1 GCA_029439525.1 Caballeronia sp. BR6202001591004 | reverse complement strand
GCAGATCCATAGCAGCACTTGCAGCAGGCCGCTCAAGAACAGCCATGTCAGCGCGATCACCGCCGTCGCGCGGCCGCCACAACGGTGGAAAGTCGCCGCGTTCCATTGCTCGCGCACGATCAGGCATCCCGCGAACAGTACGAGGGTCGCCGGAATCTCGCTCGTCAGCAGCGTGTGCTTATCCCAGCCGAAAGCCACGCCGATCACATAGCCCGCGAACACCGCAACGGCGGCTGCTGCGCACGAACCACTTGCCGCCGCGCACCACGCGATCCACGCGATCGTGATGAAGACCTGCGCCATCGCTGATTGCAGCGCGGGCGACACCGCCTCGACGAGATTCTCGCTCGCGTGCTCGCTGACTGGCTCGCGTTGACGTACACGGTGATCGCGTCGCCGACGCATATGGCGACGATCGCGAAGCCCAACGCCGCGAAGGTCGGTGTCTTCGGCGGACGTCTGGTCTGCTTGCCGAGACTGCGCAGGCGTTCGAGCATGGGTTCGACAAAGAACGCCAGAATCGCGCCGATGAACAATGCGGCGGCGGCATCCGTCAGCGATAGCTGCCCGAACACAATGAGAGCAGGCCTTGCCACCGAAATTCGGGCGCGGCGGTGCACACCGCTACCCAGAGCGCAAAGAAGAAAGCATTCGCCGCACGTGCAAGCGGCATGGCCACCTCGATGCGTGTCATTGCCCTGGCAGCGGCGCTTCCTTCACGCGTTCGGTCAACGCCGCACGCACGCGTGCGCGCAAGTCTCGACAGGAATCGAAAAGCATTCATACGCGAGCGCTTACGCGACGGTCACGACCTTCATTTCCTCGTAACGCCGTCCGCTGCCGATAAGCGCCTCGAATGCATTGGCGCGCTCGTTGATCTCGATGGGATCGGCATCGACGAGCAATACCGCATGAGCGAGCACGGCTAAAGCGGCTCGCTGCTGTTTTCGCGAGGCACGCGACGCTCAGATTAAGAATGCCCGGCCCTTGCGGCACCAGTCCGCCACCTGACAGTCTCTCAGCCACACCGGACAACCGCGCCGCGCGAATTCGGCTCGCGCATCGGCAAGCGGCGCGTAACGTTGGTAGCTGCGCGGCACGATCAGCGAAACGGGCGCTTCCCAGAGATGCGCGACGGCATCGCCTTGCGCGGCGCGCGCGAGCAGCGGTTCCTCGGCGTCGAGCGGGTCGCCAGCAAGTGCCGCGGGATCGATCAGTTCGAAGGACATGGCATCGAATGGAAAATCGGGAAAAGCAGGAAGAGCGAGCGTGATGCAGGCATGGTAGCCCGTATCTGTCAAAAACGAGCGCCCCCCGCCGGAAACCTGCTCCGGCGGGGCGCGCGTCATGCAACGCTCATCGAGCGCAGATCGGCGATCAGGCGCCGCTCGCGGCAACGTGCTCCTTTAAGAGCCCGTTGACCTCGTTCACCTTTCTCCATCTGTGACCGGCGTCGTCGAACACGCGCACCCGTCGCGCCCGAGGGCGCTTTCTTGGCGTGCGCAGCGGGAATGATCTGATCCTTTTCGCCCCAGATCACGAGCACCGGCTTGCCCGATTCCGCCAGCTGCCGCCCAGCTTCGCGCTCTGCTTGCCGCCCGCGAACAAGCTCAGCGATGTCAGCGCTTCGCTGACGCCGTCGAGGCGCTTGTACTTGAGCAGATCGTCGAGCATCTGACGGCTCACCAGTTCGGGATTCGCAAACAGCAGCTCGACGACCGGCTTCAGTTCGCGCCGCGACTCCGCCTTGACGAAGCCCTTGTACGCGTTGTTCACTTCATCGCCGAAGCCGGACGGCGAAATCAGCGCGACCGACTGCACGCGCGCGGGTGCATCCACGGCCATCTGCGCCGCGATGCCGCCGCCCATTGAATGGCCGACGAGATGCGCTTTTTCCAGACCGACGGCATCCATGAACTTGCCGACGAACCCGGCCAGCACCGCCAGGGAAGTGCCCGGCACCTTGGGCGTCGATTGCCCGTGGCCCGGCAAGTCCAGCGCGAACACGCGATTCTTCTCCGCGAGCGCATCGAGATTGAACAGCCACGCCGCCGAAGCCGTGGATGAACAACACCGCCGGCTTGCCCGCATCGTCGCCGCCGCGCGATGCGTAGCGCACGCGGATGCCATCGACATCGACGAAGTGATACGCCGCCGCTTCCTCGCCCTCTTCCGCGTCTTCGGCAGACGTCACGTACGCGTCGATATCGGCATCGCTCACGTCGGTCGGCGCGAGCACGCCGAGCAGCGCCTTTACCGGCAGCTATCGCCCGCCGATGCGACGCGCCGCCGTAGCAGCTCCGCGTCGGGCGCTTCGACCGCGTTGGCGATCTTGTCGGTCTCGACATCGAGAATCGGCATGCCGACGGTGATTTCCGTGCCCTCCTCCACGAGCCACTCGTTGAACGTGCCCTCCTTCATCGACAAGCCCCATTTGGGCATCACGATCTGTGTGATTGCGGCCATCAGTGCTTTCCCCCTCATGGTTTTTCGGGCGGCGTCGGCGATCTGCGCGGCGCTCGGAATGTAGAGATCCTCGAGCGTCGGTGAGAACGGCACGGGCGTATGCGGCGCGGTCACCATCTCGATGTCCGCTTCAGCGCGCCGAACGCCTGCTGCGCGACTTGCACGGAAATATCGGTGGCGATATTGCAGCGCGGATTCGCCTCATCAACGACGAGGCGTCCGGTGTTCTCGACCGTTTCGAGCACCGGTGTCGATATCGAGCGGCGACAGCGTGCGCAAATCGACCACTTCCGCTTCGATGCCTTCCTTCGCGAGCGTCGCCGCCGCTTCCAGCGCGCGATGCACCATTAATCCATACGTGACGATGGACACGTCCTTGCCATCGCGCACGATGTTCGCTTTGCCGAAAGGAATCGCATACGAGTTTTCGGGCGCTTCGCCTTAGAAGCCGTACAGGTTCTTGTGCTCGCAGAAGATCACCGGATCGTTGTCGCGGATCGCCTCTGGATCAAGAGACCTTTGGTGTCGTAAGGCGTCGACGGACACACAACCTTGAGGCCGAGAATATGCGTGAACAAGGGCGTCAGCATCTGGCTATGCGGCGCGGCCGCGCGGAATCCCGCGCCGACCATCGCACGAATCACGACGGGCGTTTCCGCCTTGCCGCCGAACATGTAACGGAACTTCGCGGCCTGATTGAAAATCTGGTCGAAGCACACGCCTATGAAGTCGATGAACATCAACTCGGCGACGGGCCGCATGCCACATGCCGATTGCCGCCCCCACATACGCCGACTCTGACAACGGCGTGTCCAGCAAACGATCGCCATGCTTTGCGTACAGACCTTTCGTCCACGCCGAGCACGCCGCCCCATGCGTCCTTCTCACCATCCGCGCCGGCGCCGACGATATCCTCACCCAGCACGATCACGCTCGGATCGCACTGCATTTCCTGATCGAGCGCTTCGTTGATCGCCATCTTCATGCTCAGTTTGGAGGCCATGATTGTCGTCTCCCTCGATTAGTATTTGACGTAGACATCGGTGAGCAGATCGGCGGCGGTCGGCAGCGGCGCTTCCTTCGCTTCCACCACGGCGCGATCGATCAGCGCGGCGACTTCCTGTCGACCGCCTCGAGTTCTCCCGGTGAGATGACGTCGGCCTGCGTCACGGCGTTCGCGAACTTCTTCAGGCAGTCCTTGTTCGCAGTCCTTGTTCGAGCGGATATCGTCGAGTTCGCCGGGCGCGCGTAGGTCTGCGCATCGCCTTCGAAATGGCCGTAGAAGCGGATCATCTTGCATTCGAGCAGCGACGGCCCGCCACCTTCGCGCGCGCCGGATCACTTCGCCCGCAGCTTCGTAGACGGCGAAGAAATCGGTGCCGTCCACCGTCACGCCCGGAATGCCGAATCCCGCCGCGCGATCCACGTAGCTATCGATCGACGGCCGTGCCGTAATCGCGCGGTCGATTCCGCATAGTCGTTGTTCTCGATCACGAGAATCACCGGCAGATTCCACACCGCCGCAAGGTTCATGCTTTCCAGGAACGTGCCCTGATTGGACGCGCCATCGCCCGTGAACGTGATGCCCACTTCACCCTTGCCAGGAACTTCGCCGCCAGCGCCGCGCCACAAATCAGAGGCGCACCCGCGCCGAGAATGCCGTTTGCGCCCATCATCCCTTTGGACAGATGGCAATATGCATCGAGCCACCCTTGCCATTGCACGAGCCGCCTTCTTTCTTGCCGTAGATCTCTTTCATCATCATGACGGGATCGACGCCCTTCGCGATGCAGTGCCCGTGTCCACAATGCGTGCTCGCGATGCGGTCGCCATCGTTCAGATGGCTCATGATGCCGACGCCCGCCGCTTCCTCGCCCGCGAGAGATGCACGAAGCCGGGAATGTCGCCGCGTCCGAAATCGACGTGCAGGCGCTCTTCGAGATCGCGGATCGTGCGCATCTTGCGGTAGACGTTCAGCAATTCATCCTTCGAAAGCGGCAAGCCGCCCGCATGCTGTGCTGTCATCTCTGTCTCCTTGGTTGATTAGCGAACTACGGTGTGACTGACGGGCCGACGCATCAGCCCGGAACGCGCCGCGTAACGCATGCATGCAGCGACGTCGATACTGCGAAAGGCGTTTTCCTTCAGCGTGGTGGTCACTTCGTCGCCGGCCTTGAAGACCAGCTCGCGTTCGCCGTCGAGCGCGACGATGCCCGCGCGCTGCTGCACGCGATGCGGCACGCCGTCATCGAGCCGCATCCAGTTGGCGATCGGAACCGGCTCCATCAGACCCGGCGCAATCTGCGAGTTCAGCGTGAATTCGCATTCGCCCGGCTTGCCGAGTCGACGGCGAGTCTGCCCGCATCGCCGCGACCGACGGGTTCGAGCAAGCCGGCGATGGCCGACATGCTGATCGCCTGCGGATCGGCGTAGGACACGTAGACGACGGCGAGCTGATCGATCTTCCACAGCGCCCGCGCGCCGATGTGCTCGTGCGAGATGACGGCATCGACAAGCGCGATGTCGTGGCCCACGTTGCCATCCCTGTCGCGAATTTCGACTTCGAGCCACTTGTTCGATGCGAGCGCTTCCTCGGGCGGAATGCGTCCGGTCGCGTAGAGACCCGCCGCGAGACCGGAGATGGTCGGCTCGCGCATTTCGGGATACGCGTTGTTCGTGCCGGTCGACAGACCCGCGAGCGGCACGTCGCCGCATTCGCGCACCACCGCACGATGCGTGCCGTCGCCGCCGAGTACGATCAGCGCACCAACGCCGGTTTCGCGCATCATGCACGCGGCGCGGAATGTATCGTCGACGCGCGCGGTCACCGGGCATGTCGAGGAATTCAATCTTGGCGAGCAGCGCGTCCGGGCCCTGCTTGCGCGCGAGGTGACGTTGAAGCATGACCCTGAGGCCATCGCGCATCAGCTCATCGAGCGAACGATGCGTCGCGGAAACCACGCACGCGCACATCGACCGACACGGGCCGCGACGCGCCGATCGACAGCACTTCGCTTTCCGCCAGCACGCGCAAGAGACGGGATTGCGCGCGGCATGTCGCCGATTTCATCGAGAAACAGCGTGCCGCCGTCGGGTTCCTGAATCAGACCGCGCTTGCCCTTCGCGCCCGCGCCGGAAAAGCTATTCGGCAGATGTCCGAACAATTCGCCTTTCGATCAGCGTTTCGGGAATCGCCGCGCCGTTCACCGCGACGAACGGCGCTGCGCGCTCGCGCGGTGCAGCGCTTTCGCGAAAATTCCTTGCCGCTGCCGGTTTCACCGTTCACGAGCAGATTGATCGGCAAATCGACCAGTTTCGCCGCGAGCATTTCGTGCGCGCGCCGGTTATGGTCGACGATGCGCCCGCTTTCGTCGAGCGCGATCAGATATTCGGGATCGACATCGACGAATTCCGGCGAAGTGTTGAGCTTGAGAATCCAGTCCTGCCGATGCATGCGCAGGAAATTCGCGTTCTCGATGTGCCGCGCGTAGATGCGCATGAGTTGCAGCGCGAGATTCTGGCTGTCGCGCGCCTGCGACGACACGAGCGCTGATATGTCGAGAATCGCCGACAGCGCGCGCCGCGCGAATCGAACAAGGGTGCGGCGGTACAGGTCAGCGGAATATGCGTCGCATCGAAGTGATCGATCTGATGAACCGTCAGCGCCTAGCCAGTCGTGAGCGCGGTGCCGACGGCGCAAGTGCCCGCGCCCGCTTCGCTCCATTCCGCGCCGAGATAGAGGCCCGCGCGGCGCAACCCGGAATCGGCATTGGCGTCGTTGATGTAATCGACGGTTACGCCCGCCGTGTCGATGAGCAGCACGACATAGCCCATGCCCGCGACCTGTTCGTAGAGCGTCTCCAGCCCGTGCCGCGCGATACGCGTGAAATCGTCGATGCGCTGCTGATGCTCGCGCAGACGCGTCGAGGGCAGAATGCGCGCCTCCCTGTATGCAATCGAGCCCGTACTGATGCACGCAACGCCGCCACGAACTTTCGATGATGCCCCTCGTGCGTTCGCGCGTGGCTCAGGCACCTCGCGACGCGTGGTGGCCGCGACGGCTACCTCGATGTGCTCGCGTTGCCGCATGTCCATCTGCTCTCCTTAGTGTCTCCGGACTGACGCTCTTATTACAGCTTCGTGGCCTTGTCAGCGCCGCGATTGCAGGGAAAACCCGCCCGCGCGCGGCATCATTGTCGCCATATGATGTTTGAATCGGCAAAACGCGTTATGCGGCGGGATCGTTGCGGCGCAGCAAAAGCGCTTCGCCGAAGCGCGCACAATGTCGCGGATCACAATGAAAAAACGGGAGAAATCGCGATGACGAAGATCGCTTTCGAGGATTTCGAGCGACAAGTCGTGCAGCATCACCTCATCAAGGGCAACGTGTACGAAAACGGCGCGGCGTTGGTAGAGCGCGCGAACCGGTGGATCGCAGAAAACGGCATCGACGTGCTGAACGTCGAGGGCCTCTCTCGACGTTCAGCACGG
>JAQFVJ010000159.1 GCA_029439525.1 Caballeronia sp. BR6202001591004 | reverse complement strand
GCTCGCCCTGATTGGCTTTGCCTTCTATCCGGTTCTTGTCCATCGGCTCGCGGTTTCGCTCCACGCTTCCTTCCCACGATTTTGGTCACCCCTCTCTCGCAGTTGCGCTTCGCTTCATTCGCTCTGTTCAACTCATGGTAGAACTTGCACCTACAAGATTGCGTCCATGCTGGGCGCACAAAACAAAAAGACGCGACGGCGAGAGCCGTCGCGTCTTTCGTCAACGGTCATCGAGCAGCGTTACGTCAGTAGCACTTCCCCGCCCCGCTCCCATACCGCGCTTCCTGCCGCTCGCGAAAGAACTCCGCATAGTCCCGGCTTGTCGGGATGCATCGCCTGCATATGCGTGAATAGGCGTCGTAGTCCGGCATCCCGACCATCGGACGCATCGCTTGGCCGAGATACCGTCCTGCCTGTCGAAGATCGGTGAACATGGTTCGTTCCCGACAATCAATGGCCCGAGCGGACCGCTGCCGCCGCGCCCGAAGGCATCGCTTCGAACGGCATTTCGCGCACGGTTGGACGCGACTCGCGGCGCGCACACAGCACCGTCACCACGCCGAACACCGCAATGCTCAACATCACGAACATGAACAGCCCGGCGAGCACGACATCGACGTAATCGTTAAAGATGATGCGCTGCATCTCCGGCAGCGATTCCGTGCGGCGCAGCGCCGGATGGAACGTGCCGAGCAGATCTTGCAGCATGAAGCGTCCCGCGCGTGTGCCCGCATCGACGTAAGGCGGGCGTGATACGCAGGCCGTCGAGCTGCAACACCTTGGCCGCGATGAAGCGCGAGTAGAAGCGATAAGCGATGAGATACACGCAGACCGCCGCGATGACGATCCACAGTGCGCTGATCCGCTCGCCGTGCGCAAGCGCGATGGTGCCGAATGCAAACGCGCCCAAGAACGCGAGCGCGATCCAGACCAGGAATCGGGAAGCCCGATTCCTGGTGTCTCCTTGAATGTTAAGACTTCAAATTAGCCTTCGGTCTCGTTTCATGCGCCACAAGGACGCATTGGGCGGTAGTATTATTCGCTTTCGTTCGGGCCGCTTTCGTTCGGGCGCTTACAAGCGCATAACTACGTACGCCGCGCTACGTAGCTTCACGTAGCGGCAAACCCTGTGTCATGAATCTCAAGGCGAAGATCTTTCTGCTCGCGATCGTGCCGTTCGCGCTGGCTAATCGGTGACATCGAATACAGCGTGCGTCAGCAGGCGACTGCGCTCGCGCAGTCGCAGCACGCGACGACGCAAACCGCGTACATGTCGAGCAAGGAAAAATCGAGTTGCAGCATTACGTGCAGCTCGCCCGCAGCGCGATCGCGCCGTACTACGACGCGCCGCCCGGCGATCTGCGCACCGACGCGCAGCGCCGTCAGCTCGCGCTCGATGCGTTGCAGCGGCTCGACTTTGGTCAGAGCGGCGACTTCTTCGTCTATACGATGCACGGCACCTAGCTCATGCATCCGCGTCAGCCGGAGGATCTCGTCGGCCGCGATCTCTGGCTCATGCGCGATCCGCTCGGCGCGCTGACGATTCAGGCGCTCATCGACAAAGCCTCGCATGGTGGCGGTTAAGTGCACTATGTATGGCAGCGTCCGTCGACGGGCAAGCTCGGCTATGTGATTCCGCTCGAACGCTGGGGCTGGATGATCGGCACGGGCATCTATCTCGAAAACGTCGAATCGACGCTCGCGCGCATCGATGCGCAGGTGGCCGCGAACATCGATCGCACGGTGATGTGGATCGGCGTGATCGCGCTGGTCACGATTGCTAGCAGCGCGGCGTGCGCGGCTGTGCTCAACATCAGCGAGCATCGCAGCGCGGATGTGAAGCTCAAGCGGCTCGCGCGGCAGGTGGTAGAATCGCAGAAACAGGAACGCGCGCGGCTGTCGCGCGAACTGCACGACGGCATCAGTCAGATGCTGGTGTCGGTAAAGCTGCTGCTCGAATCAGCGTTGCTGCGCTTCGGCCCGGACCGGATGCCGAAACCGCGGTCGCGACGAGTCTCGGGCGTCTGTCGGGCACGCTGCGCGAAGTGCGCCGCATCTCGCATGCGCTGCGTCCCGCCATGCTCGACGATCTCGGCCTCGCCGCCGCGCTCGAACAACTGGCACGCGAACTCGACGGATAGAATGGCCTCGAAGTGACATTCGCAGCGACGCAGGACGGCGCGCCGTGCGCATCGCAGCGCGCGAGTCTGCGAATACGGTCAACACGGTGCTGTTTCGCATCGCGCAGGAAGCACTCAGCAATATCGCGCGACACCCACAGGCCACGCGCGCCGCGCTCACGCTCGATATCGCGCCACATGCGGTGCGCCTCGATATCGTCGACAACGGACGCGGCTTCGATGCGCACGCGGCGCTCACCGGACCGACGAGCGGCATCGGCCTGCGCAACATGCGCGAGCGGCTCGATACGCTCGGCGACACGCTCGGAATCGATTCGCAAGTCGGGCGCACGGCCCTCATCGCGACGGTGCCGTTGCAGCTCGCGGCACCGAATCTGCAGGCGCACGCAAGCGCACAGCCAAGGATATGAGTATGAACGAACCCGCGATTCTCGTCGACGATCATCCGCTGGTGCGCGACGGTCTGCGTGCTCGACTCGAAGCCGTGCCGCATCCATCTGTCGGTGACCGGCGGAGCGGGCAACGCGGACGAAGCGCTCGCGCTCGCCGCCGACGAAGCGAACGCGCCAGATCTCGCGCTGATGGATGTCGGCATGGCCAGGCATGAGCGGCATCCAGCTCGCGGCGATTTTTTATGAGCGCTTTCCGGCCATCCGCGTGCTGATGCTGTCGATGCACGACAACGTCGAATACGTGACGCAAGTGGTGCGCCCGGGCGCGAGCGGCTATGTGCTGAAGGATTCGCAGGCCACCGGAATCATTCACGCGATCGACGCGGTGCTGGCCGGCAAGACGTTTTTTCAGCGCGGGACTTGCGGCGCGCATGATTCAGGCACAATCGATGCGGACGCCGCTCGAACGCCTGACGCCGCGCAAGCGCGACATTCTTGACGCGCTCGCGCAGGGCTTATCGAGCAAGCAGATCGCGCAGCAGCACGGCTTGTCCGTGCGCACAGTCGAAACGCACCGGCTCAACATGAAGCGCAAGCTCGATATCGACAGTCAGGCCGAGTTGATCAAGTTCGGAGTTGATCAAGTTCGCGGTCGAGCACCGGCGCGTGTGAGAATAAGTTTCAACCCGCCGAACGGGCGTTGTGATCGGCGAGATATTTGATCAGCGCATCGACGCCACCCTTCTGCAACTGGCTGGCGAATTGCGACTGATAGACCTGGATGAGCCAGGCGCCCATCATGTCGATGTCGTAGATTTTCCAGCCTTGCGGTGTTTTTTCCAGGCGATAGCGCACCGGATTGTCGCCACCCGTGGAAATGACGTGCAATTCGACGACCGTGTCTTTCATGTTCGCATCGACATTAGGCGACTCGAAGCGGAACTTCACGTCCTGATCGCGCAACTGCGCGGGCGATGCGGCGTAAGTGCGCACGAGCAGCATCTGGAACTGGTCGTAGAGCTGTTCCTGTTGTTCCGGCGTGGCGCTGCCCCACGCCTTGCCAACTGCAATGCGCGTGGTGCGCTGGAAGTCGGTGGCGGGCAGAAAGCGCGTTTCGACGAGTTGCGTGATCTTCGCCATGTCGCCGCCCTTCGCCTGCGGGTCAGCCTTCATCGCGTCGACGGTGCCTTGAACGGCGCTTTTGACGACCACGTCGCGACTCGTCTGTGCGAAGCCTTCGCCCGAAAAAGCCAGTGCGGCGAGGAGGAAAGCGAAACAAATGGACAGATAGCGTTGCATGGCGCCCGTTCTCGCCCGTTCTCTCTTCTTTGATGGGTGTCGGCGGCACGAACCGCCATTCAAGCTGTGAACAGTATACCGACAGCGCTGCCGTATCGCTGCCGTATGATAGTTCAAGGCGAAGCGCTTCGGGTTGCACCGGAGTCAGCCCGGTATATCTTGCGCGGGAATCGTTGCCGTTTCTTAGGCATTGATCGACTCCAGGCCGTCGGCATCACACATCGTTGCACTGCGGTACGCAAAAAATAACAGGGCACACAGGTAGCGTCTTCATGCTGACGTCCAATATATCACCCGCTTCGTTACGCTCGCCATCCGCCGGCCAATGTGGATTATCGGCATTTCCCTGCTGCTCGGCGTGCTGAGCACAATTTATGTCGTTGATCACTTCAAGATCAGCACCGATGTCAGTCAACTGATCGAGAACGAGCCGGAATGGTCCGCGCGCGACAAGGCCATCGATGCCGCGTTCCCCACGCGCGGGCAGACGCTGCTCGCCGTCGTCGCCCGCGCCCGAATTCGCGAGCGCCGCGGCCAACGAACTCGCGGCCGCGCTCGCGAAGGAGCCGGAACAATTCAAGTCGGTCGCGCAACCCGAAGGCGGCGCGTTCTTCGAGCACAACGGCCTGCTCTATCTGCCCGCGGACAAGGTCGAGCAGACCACGAAGCAACTCGTTCAGGCGCGTCCGCTCATCAACACGCTGGCGCACGATCCGACGCTCACGGGCCTCGCGCAGACCCTCAACACCACGCTCAACGTGCCGCTCTTGACCGGCCAGATCCAGTCTCGGCCAGATGGCGCATCTGCTCGGTCATAGCGCGGACGTGCTCGACCGCGTGCTGGCGAATCAGCCGGCGGCGTTCTCGTGGCGCGACATCGCGATGCATCGAGCGACAACCAGCCGGGACGCGCCTTCGTCACGGTGATTCCCGAACTCAACTTCAACGCGCTGAAGGCGGCGACGAGCGCATCGGATGCGATCCGCGCCAAGTTCAGCGAACTCGGCCTGGACAAGAAGTACGGCGCGTACGTGCGTCTGAACGGCGCGCAGCCGCTCGCGGACGAAGAATTCGGCCTCCGTGCAGGACGGCGTCATGCTCAACGGCGTGCTGACCTTCCTCGTCGTGCTGATGATTCTGTGGATCGCGCCGCGCTCCAAGCGCATGTGATCGTCGCGGTGTTTGTGGGTCTCGCGATCACCGCCGCGTTCGGCCTAATGATGGTCCACGCGCTCAACATGATCTCGGTCGCGTTCATGGTGCTGTTCGTGGGCCTGGGCGTGGACTTCGGCATTCAGTGCGGCGTGAAGTATCGCGAGGAGCGGCACAAGCACAAGCGGCTCGATGTCTCGCTCGCGGAAAACCGCGCGTCATGTCGCCGTGCCGCTGACGGCTCGCCGCCGCCGCGACCGCGGCGAGCTTCTTCTCGTTCC
>JAQFVJ010000158.1 GCA_029439525.1 Caballeronia sp. BR6202001591004 | reverse complement strand
GTTCGATCGGCTGGGTCTGCCCCGGCTCTCATGACCTCAACTTCCTGAACCGCCCGGTGCGGACCCGCATGCCGGGTGGTGTGGCAAGGGGGCACAGTCAGCGTTGACTGTCCCCTATGCCGATTTGCGCGTGAAGGCGTTCGCGGAACCGGTTTTGCGAACTTGTCAGTGACAACCTCGAAGGAGGTCATGATGAGCGGAAGCACATTGAACCGGTCGGAAGAAGGCAGCGTGGAGGTCGGCAAGGGACATGGCACCGGCGCGCTCGGTCGGAGCAATTCGTCGGATAGCGGTTCGGACGTGCAGGGCGAAATTCGTCGTCCGGGCTATATCGAAGACGAACTCGACGCGCATGCGCTCAGACAGTCCGAAGCCGAATTGCAAAAGCGACACCGATCGTTACGGCACGGGTGAAGCCGCATCGGCGGATGGCGACAATCATCTGGAACCGGATGCCGACATTCTACCGGACGAAGTGGAAAACGACACGCGTGATCTCGTCGATGAAATCGATGACGAGGAAGATCGTCCGTAAGCCGTCATAGTCCGGCGAAGAAAGCGAAGCAGGTTCCCCCGAGGCGCGTCGGAGTGATTTAGGGCGCGTCTTCTTTTACACGGATTCCTCGCGGCGAGGCTAACATCGGCGGTTGATTCGCTCAACCGCTTTTGTCTGCATGATGACCCGAGACGTTCCGCCTTCAACTTGGACAACCAGCGCATCCACGCCGATCGCCGCAGGCCGCACGTCGCGCTTCGGCTGGCTGTCGTGGATCGTCGATCCGATCACGCAGTGGACTCAGAACCACTGCCTGATGTTCTCGGCCGCAATCGCTTTTTTTGCGGCGTTTTCGCTCGCGCTGACGCTCGTCATCGTCATTTCAGTGGCGAGCATCTTCTTCGGCGCCGATGTCGTGCAGGGCCGTCTGTTCGATGAGATCAGCGTCATCGGCGGCGTCGATGCAGGCTACGCCGCTCGAAACGATCGTCGCGAACGTGCGTGGCACGCCGACATCGCGCGCAGCACGGCGATTCTTTCGCTCGCGGGCGTGCTGCTGGGTGCATCGGCGACGTTCTCGTCGCTGCATAGCGCGCTCAACGTTATCTGGCCGACGCCCGTCGTTAGCACGCGCGAGAGCATCGTGTGGCTGCTGCGCGTGCGGCTGATGTCGTTCGTTCGGCCTCGTGGTCGCCTTGCTGCTGCTCGATGCGCTCGTCGAAGTGCTCGGCCACTGGGCGTTTGGCAACGGCAATCCCTTCATCGTGCTATCCGCATTGACGCGGTGCGCGATATCGCTCGGCATGCTGATCGTCGCATTCACCGTGCTGCTCAAGTTTTTGCCGACCACGCGCATGATGTGGCGCGATGCCTTTCTCGGCTCCATCGCGGCAGCGTTGCTGTTCGAGTGCGGCAAGCGGCTGTTCGCATTCTATCTCCAGCACGCGGGCACGGCGAACATGTTCGGTGCGGCGGGTTCGCTCGTCATTATCCTCATGTGGCTGTATTACTCGGCGGCGGTGTTTCTGATCGGCGCGGAACTGGCGGCGACGGCGGCGCCGAAGCGCCCGCACCGGGCTTCCGGCTGGCGATAGCCCGTTAATGAATGCGGCGTTGCGGCGCGGCTTCGTGGTAAATACACGGCCCGAACGCGTCTTTCTCGGCGCGAACAAAATTGACAGGGAGCATGCAGTGCGAAGGACCGCCGAAAACAAGCTGAAGGTCGTGGCCGTGCGCGTCGATCCGGCCATCGAACAACGATTGCGTCTGCTCGCCGAAGTGACCGGCCGCAAGCAGTCGCTCTTTCTTCAGCAGATGATCGAAAACGGCATCGCCGCGATGGAAGAGAAGTGGCTGTTTCCGGACACGCTCGCGCAGGCGCGTAGCGGTGCCTTGCAGCCGCGCTTGCCGTCGGGCGACGCGACGTCGGACCTGTTCGGCGATTTGCTCGACGAGCCGCAGCAGAATCAGCACGACGACGCCTGAATCTACGGCCTCAAAAAATAGGCCTCCCGCGAAACTCCTTCAACGGGGCGGCCTGCCGCCCGCTGTCACATTCGAGCCGCGATGGATCGTCTGCGTCTCGCTCGAAGAATCGCTGCGACTGCTGCTCGAGCCGACACTGACCTGAACGCCGATGCTTGGGTTTCTTCATCAGCGCGCCGCCGGTCGCACCGGCCACCGTCATCGCGGCATCGCCTGTTGCGGCAATCGCGTGCAGTGCTGCCGCGCGATCGTTACCGCTGCTGGCGGAACGGCCGACCGCGCGACCCTCCGAATACGCGTTGTTGATCGCATCGCCCACCGAGCCGGACAGGCCGAGCGTCAACCCGCTCGAATGCGTGGTTTGCGTCGATGAGCGTTGCGCGGTGTCTTGGGCCGAATCGATCGTGACGTGCGCACCCGTGCCGATGAGGTCTTTTGCCGCGACCAGATCGCTGCCGGTCACATGCAGGTCGTTGCCCGCCTGAATCGACAGGTTGCCGTTGAGCGAGCCGATCGTGCTCGCGTTGTTCGTCACGCTCGATGCGCGATCGGTGCTCGCCGTGTCGTTGCTGCCGTAGGTGACGGTCAATCCGCTGGTGCCGAAGCCGGTTCGCTTCTCCTGATAGCTGCCGGACGTTTGCATCGTGTCTTGCGAGGTCGTGATGGTCACGTCATGCGCCGCCGCAAGGCTCACATCGCTCGTCCCAACGATCGTGTTGCCCTTGACGTTGATATCGTGGCCGCTGGCAATGGTCACGGCATTGGCCGACACGGTACTGCCCTGACTAAGCGTCGTGGTCGTATCGCTCGAACTCGCTACCTGTTTACCGCTTATCACGTTGCTATGGCTGTGCTGCTCCTGCGAGTTATCGACGTGCGTTTCGGTCGCCGCGCCGATGTTCACATTGCCCGCTGCTGCCAACACCACTGTGCCCTTGTCGAGTTCGACCGCGTTGCCGATGACGTTGATATCCTTGCCCAATGCCCGATCAGCGAATCGCCCGCATGGAGCGTGGTGGCAGTGAGCGTATCGTTGGCGCGGTGCATCGACTCCGAATAGCTGCCGTGGCTGTCGCTGCCCGAGCTGTTGCTGTCGACCGTTGAAGTCGCCTTCGCCACCTGCAAGGTGACGTTGCTGTTCACCGCGAGCGTGCCGCCGCCGGCCAGATCGATGTTCGCACCGGTGGCCGTCAGATCACCGCCCACGCCGATCTGCGACACGCCGCCGACGTGAACCGAACTGCCGGTCGTCTGATTGATGTCGGTGTTCGACACGCCGTTGGCGCGCTCGACGATCTTGTGCTCGTCTGCACCGCGCCGAGGTCGTAGTTGCCGCTGATCGACATGCCGAGGTTGCCGCCCACGTTCAGATTGCCGGCGTTCTGCTGAGTCGCCGCCCGTGACGATGGCGGCGTTGCTCGCCACGTTGAGGCTCTCAATCGGTCCGAGTGTGGCGCCCGTTGCGCTGATCTGATCGACGGTGTTGACCGCCGTGTTGAGGATCAGATTGCCGCCTGTGTTCAGCGCGAGGCTGCCCGCATTCACCGTGGCCGAGGTAAGATCGACGTTGCCCTTGGTCGTGAGCGACATCAGCCCGCCGCTTTGCAGCGTGCCGAACGCGTTGTCGATCTGCTGGCCCTGAATCGACAGCGTGTTGGCCGCCTGTATCGTGCCGCTGTTGGTGAAGGTCTGCGCATTCTTCAGATCGATATCGATTGCCGCGATCAGCGGATCGTTCATGTTTTGCTGGCTGGACTTCGCGAGATAGACGACCGGTACGAGCACGCTCTGACCATCGACGATCTGCGTCTGCATGATGATGACGTTGCTCGTGAGCGCAGCCCCACCTGTTCAGGCGAGAGGCCCATGCCTAGCGGCAGGTTCAGCGACTTTGACAGCGACGCGCCCGCCGCGAGCAGCGCTTCTTCGTACATCGACTGCAAGTCGGTGTACGGTCCGAGCACCGCGCGACCGGTCATCGCCGTGATCTGGTTGCGCACGAGCTGCTGCTCGTAGAAGCCGTCACCCAGACGCTTCTCGGTCTTTTGCGGATCGAGGCTGATCTGCTGAAGGTAGTAGTCGCTCGAGATGAAGTTCTTCTGGTTCGTGAAGGCCGGATTGGTGGCGATCAGGTACGCGCCCGGCGTGGTAGCGGGGCTGAACAGTTCGCCTTGAGGGACGGACAAGTTCTGCAATACGTTCTGCGCGGTCGCGTTCGCCACGACCGGACTGATGGTGCCCGTGCCGTCGTTGACCGGCTTTCGAGCCGCCCGCGTTGCCGCTCACGCCAGCGATCGTCACGCCCGAGAGCGCCTGACCCGGCGCGAGTCCGAGCGAGGGCATGCCCGCATTGCCCGCCGTGTTGTCGATGCTCACCACCCGTACCCGAGAGCGTGCCGCCCGCCACGAAGCTCGATTCGTAGCTGGGTAGCGCGTAGGTGCGGATGTCGGCGGGTGCGGCTTGCGTGTAGCCGCCCGGATGGCCGCCGACGAAGGGCGCATCGCCCCGAAGGGCAGAGTCCAGTCGCGCTCGGAGTGGTCGTAGTTGGAACTGCGCTCCAGTAATTCTGGAACACGCCCACATTCGATGCGTCCAGATTACCCCCCCACGATCTGCGCCTGCGGGCTGATGCGGGCGATCAGGTTCGCGATGGCCACGCCGGTATAGGTAGTGTACTGGTAGCCGCTGTTCCACTGGCCGCCGTTCGGCGGCTTGATGTTGACGCCGCCGATCATGTCCAGGGTCGAGCCGAACCAGTCCACGTCCTGGCCTGAGAGCAGGCGGCTGACGACTGCGGTGCATCCGGACAGCTGATGCCGAGCTGTTCGAGCAACGCCGGACGACCGGCTGATTGAGGCCGGTCGTGGTCATCGTGGTGTGCGTGTTGGTCACTTGCGCGGCGTTCAGCTCCATGTCGCCCGCCGATGCGATCAGACCGGACTGGTTACGGATCAGAGTCGCGTTCGTATAAGTTCCGTCCGGCGGTCTTGCCGCCGGCGAGCACGACCTTGCCCAGACACCGTAAATAGCGGTCGTGGCCTGCGTGTCGGTCATCGTGGTATTGTCGCGATTCTCGATGACTGGCGCGAGCACGTCGAGGATGCCGTCGCTGTCGGTCGCGCCGATCAGCGCGGTCGGGCCGGTCGGTG
>JAQFVJ010000157.1 GCA_029439525.1 Caballeronia sp. BR6202001591004 | reverse complement strand
CTCTCATGACCTCAACTTCCTGAACCGCCCGGTGCGGACCCGCATGCCGGGTGGTGTGGCAGGGGGCACAGTCAGCGTTGACTGTCCCCTATGCCGATTGTTCGCGCGTTTATACGCCTGCTTCATATGCATTCCCGTATTTGCTTATGAGCATTCGGTCGGCGACAGGACTCGCGTTCCCAAATATGATTCGCACCGCAGCGCCGGACCATCATTCGGCCGCCGGCCAGAACCTGAGAGAGCCAAGGTTACAAGAACTCCCGCCCGGCGCTGCACCTCGACTGACGGCACTTGCCCGGCCACTTCGAACGACGGCGTACCCATTTTTTCCCAGACTCGCGATATTCAGACTTCGAATCCACGATGATGCGCGATGTCGACGAGCACGCCTGCGTCTGCCTGCTCCGGTCGCTTCCGGGCGTGGATAAACGTCGAGATCGGAAAAGCAGAGTTCGCCAAAATTCAGTATATCGAACTCTGCCCGCCCGGGCAAGGTGGAAGCCATCTGGCGATGCGGCCAATTCACGGCAACGAAGCGGGCACAGCGTAGCTGGCACCGGTCGCAACCAACCATCCGGAGTGACCATGCGCGCAAATCCCTCTTTTCTGCGTGAAGTTTCGACCGAAGCACACAGCGACATCGACTGGTCGTGCTATCTCCCAGCTTCAGGTTGACCTATACGCTACATCTCGTGTCGGGTTCGAATCCTTCGGTCATATTTCCAAGGCGGCCGACGTGTTGAAAAGCGAGCACGTGAACGTCGACCGATGGGCCGTCTCATTCGCCGCGGAGACCTGTTCGACCAGAGCATCCATCTCGCTGACATCACCGAAACGCGCGCCGCATTGCTCCGCGAACAACTCGCCGCGCTCGACGGGATGCTTCGCACGGCTGGAACATCACTTCTCGAAGGAGCGAACCGCGCAGGCCGAGTGCGCGGGTTGAACGACGCCTCGCTTATTTCCGATCACTCGCCGTGAACACTTCCTGGTTCGCCGTCACGAACTGTTCGATTGTTTGCGGCGCGATTCCGGTGATTTGCTTGATGGCGCCATCGATTCCTTCGAACACGCCGTTCTGATAATCGACCGCCACTTCGATGAAGTGCTGAATCATGAATTCCGGCAGACCTTAGTGGTGCAGATGCTCGGGATAACCGTCGAACGTCGCAGGCTTATAGACGATCTTGCGTCCGAACACATCGCATCGCTCATGACGCCGGCGATTTCTGCCTGATTCATCTGGACCGGACCGCAAAGTTCGTAATTCTGTCCGGTGTGCCCCGACGGGTTCGCCAACACGGCGGCGATAAAACGCGCCTGATCCTCGGCGGAAATGGGCGCATGACGGCCATTGCCAAAGGGCAGGGCGATTTCTCCGTCGCGCCGAATTTTGTCGCGCACCCACGGAAACACTAGCCATTCGGCAAAGAACGGCGGACGGATATGCACGGTCGGCACGCCGGATCAGTCGAGCACGCGCTCGGCGATCCAGTGATCGCACGCGGCATGGCTTTTCGCATTTTCGCGAGCTGAAATCTGCGACATGTTCACGACTGCATCGAGGCCCGCGCGACGTGCGGCATCGGCGGAGTGGCCATCGCCTGAGAATGAAGCCGGGACGCACGGGAAAGCGCAGATAAGCGGCGTCCATGCCGTCGGCGGCGCGAATCGCGTCGTCGTGAGAAAGCAGGTCGCCCCGTCACGATTCGGCGCCCGCTCGACGCAGCGCCTCGCTGCGCGAATCTTCCTTGCGCATGAGCGCGCGCAAGAGGTGACCGTCATCCAGCAGGTTCTTCACCGTATGAAGAACGCGGTTTTGCCCGCTGCTGCCGCGACCAGAATCTTGCGTTGTTCCATGATGACTCTCCGTTAGTGTATATGCACATTAAAAGGCACCGAAAATGCCTCATTTCTGCTGAAGTGACATCAATATCGACGTTTCGTTGATGTGGATGTTAGACATAATTCAAAACATCATCAATTCAAGCACAATCAATTAATTAGTGTCATATTAGCAAGAATCGAGGCAGCATTCTGACATTCTGACTTAGGCGCGCAATCCACAATCCAACGTTGGGCTATTCACAGGCAGAAAAGATCGCGACGCATCAGCGCATCGTCGATATCGCGGCGCGGCGCTTTCGGGAGCATGGTCTCGATGGCGTGAGCATCGCGGATCTGATGAGGAAAGCCGGACTCACGGTCGGCGGCTTCTACAAGCACTTCGCTTTGCGCGACGAACTCGTGCGCGAAGCGTTCGAACACGCGCTGCCCGACATCGAAGGGTGGGAAGCATCCATTCCGGTCGCGCCGAAACAGGCGATGCGCGCCTACGTTTCGCAATCGCATCGCGACAACGTGGAACACGGCTGCCCGATCTCCGCGCTCGTGAACGACGCGTGAGCCGCGGACCGGACGCGACGCGCGCGATCTATTCCGAGCGCGTCGAAAAAATCGTCGAGCTGATTGCGAAAGTATCGCCCGCGCAGCAAACTGCTAAAAAACGTGCGGAGGCGCTTCATATCCTGAGCGCCTGCGTGGGCGCGGTGACCTGTCGCGAGCGGTATCGGACCCGCAGCTTTCCGCACAGATTCTCGATGGTGCGCTGAGCGGCGTGTTCGATCTGCTTTCCGCTAGACGCGAAACCGGGCGCACGGAAACGTAACGTGAAAACCTTTGGCAGACTGAGCGCCGGAGGAGAACGACAACGATGGAACATTAAGACTACGAAGCCGCGATCAGCTAGTTCGTCGGCACTTCGAAACTGCTGGCCTCGTGCGTGCTGGAGGATCAGCGCATGAGTGCGTTCCAAATGCGCGCGTTTTTCCGGCTGCTGCAAGGCCGCTTGCACGGAAAGCGCGAGCGACGCACCGCGAACGACGACCTGTTCCGCGACACCGCCAAGGCCGCGCTCACGATGGCCGGTCGAAAAGAATATCTGGCCGCAGCGGCTTTGCTCGGTCAGGCGCGCTCGCTGTTACAGGAATAGTCGAGCGCCTCAAACATCGAACACCCGCACCGTCTCCCTCAGCTCGCGCGCCTGCGCATCGAGCGATTACGCGGCGGATGCGGCATCGTGCACCAGCGCCGCGTTCTGCTGCATCACGCGATCCATCTGCGAAACCGCGTCGTTCACTTCTTCGATACCCGTGCTCTGCCTCGCGCGATGCGGTCGCGGTCGCATCGATCAGCGCGGACACATCGTCCACCGACGTCATCAGCGCCACGAGCGTTGCGCCGGCGCGCTTCACGGTGTCGCCGCCCGACGCCACTTGTGTGTTCACTTCGCGCGTCAGTTGCGATATTTCCTTCGCCGCGCCCGACGATCGATACGCGAGCGAGCGCACTTCCGCCACCACCGCGAAGCCGCGTCCGAGCGAGCCGGCCGCGCCGCTTCGACCGCTGCATTCAGCGCGAGCAGATTGGTCTGGAACGCGATCGATTCGATGACCTCGGTGATATAGGCGATCTGCGATGAGCGCGACGACAGATCGGTCATGCGCGCGACCGCATCGGCGACGGCGCGTTCGCCGTCCTTCGCGCGTTCCGACGCCTCGCGCGCCACCGTCTGCGCGCGGCTCGCATGGATCTGCGTTGGCGCGCACGGTCGAAGCGATCTGCTCCATCGTCGCGGATGTCTGCTGAAGGCTTGCCGCGTGCTGTTCGGTGCGCGCCGACAGCGCGTGATTGCCCTCGGTGATCTCTGCCGCCGCGACGCCAATGGTCTCCGTCGAGCGCTTGATATTGCCGACCATCGATGCGAGTTGCGTGCGCATCAGGCTCATCGCGTGCATGAGGCTGCGCGTGTCGCCGCGGCCGAGCCGGGCGTCGATCGACTCGATGCGCTGGCCGGTGACCTTCACGACCGAAGCGGTTTTCTGCGCGGACGGATCGAGCATGGCATCGCCGAGCGCGAAGTTGATCTGCGTGATGAGTTCGTTAACGGTGGATATGGCTTGCAGCGTCTGCGCGCGTCCTTCGAAGACGTGACGCAGGGCGGCGTTCCCTTGATGGACGCCGAACAATCCGGCGCCACCGACCATGGCGAGCACGGCGGCGACCGCGCCCGTGACGATCACGAGGTGTACCTTGACGGTGAACTTGGACTGGACATGATGCGTAGCTGAAAACGCGCGCGTGCCGGAATGACGCCGCGAGCAGGTCTCGCGCGCGCTGCTTAAGATCAGACGAAAAGAGAAGAGACAATTTACTGACGCAAAAAGTCAGTGGTGTGACACGCCGCGCCGCGAAAGTGCCGCAACCGTTTACGTGCGCGGGTGCAACGAAATGCGCGCGATCGCCCGTCTAGCGGACGGTCGCGCGCTGATGTTCAACCGCGCCTCGGAATGTCGAGTCCGCGCTGCACGGCCGGCCGCGTGAGAAACGCATCGAGCACGCGCTTCACGTTGACGTAGGCATCGAAGTCGACGAGCTCGCGCGCTCGTAGAAGCCAACCAGATTGCGCACCCACGGAAAGGTCGCGATATCCGCGATGCTGTACCTGTACTCGTCGCCCATGATCCATTCGGCGCGAGGCAAGCTGCGCATCGAGCACGCCGAGCAGGCCGCTTGCTTTCCGCGACGTAGCGGTCGCGCGGACGCTTGTCCTCGTATTCCTTGCCGGCAAATTTATGGAAGAAGCCGAGCTGGCCGAACATCGGTCCGATGCCGTCCATCTGGAACATCAGCCATTGCAGCGTTTCATAGTGCTTCGCGTGTCCTCGGGCATGAAGCGGCCGCTCTTCGCCGCGAGATAGACGAGAATCGCGCCTGATTCGAACAGCGGCAGCGACTCGCCGTTCGGCCCGTTCGGATCGATGATCGCGGGAATCTTGTTGTTCGGATTCAGCGAGAGAAATTCGGGCGACATCTGATCGTTGGCATCGAAGCGCACGAGATGCGGCTCGTAGGGTAGGCCGGTTTCCTCGAGCATGATCGAGACTTTCACGCCGTTCGGCGGCGGCAGCGAATACAACTGGATGGGGTCGGGATGCTGCGCGGGCCATTTGCGCGAGATCGGAAAATCGGTGAGCGCTGCCATTCGGCGTGCTTTTGTTTTGAGTGAGTCGTTGAATGAGGCCCAAATATAGTCACTTCACGGCGCCTGCGCTGCATATGCAATCTGAGGCGTCGCGTACAGACCCAAAACCCGAATCGCACGACGCTCTTCTGCCGCTGCTACAGAGCGATTATAGGAATCGCTGATAAAAACAGCCGGCCGCGCCTCACGCACGAAAACGACGATAAACCGGCGAAAGAAGCCCTTGCAGAAACAACGCAGCGCGTGCGTGAAGCGCGAGCCGGAAAAACTGGCTCGCTACTTGCCTCGTCTGCGATGCTGCGCGAAACCCGAGCGGCTCGTAACCGTCGGCCTGCTTCATCACCCGGGGCCGATGCAACCGTCGCCTCTCATCGTCACGATTGCTGCCATGAAAACCGCTCCTCTCGCATCGTTCACCGCGCTCGTTGCAGTGGCCGGGGGATTGTGCTGCCCGGCCTGAGCCACGCTCAACCGCTCGAGTCCCAGCTCGACTGCAAGTCCAGTGCGCATCACTTCATTGCGCCGCTGCACTTCGATCGCTCGATCGAAGCGATGCCGATGCGCGTCGAAGCGAATTCCGTCAACGCGTTCAAGCCCGCCAGCGGGCGCGAACTGACGGCGTACGGCTTTCGCGTGTTCGCGGTGCTCGGCTACCAGCAGGGCGATGCGATCTTCAAGCAGGGCAGCGGCCAGCCGGTCAGTGATTCGGCCTAAGGCGTCGTCGTGATGGCGCCCGCCGAACAGTCGAGCAACGCGTGCGCGAAGCCGGCAGCACCGCCGTCGTGCATCAGGTCGTGCCGATGGTGATGACGGCGGTCTTCTGTGACGGCAGCGCCATGCATACTGCATCCGGCACCGTGACCAAGAGGAAGCGTCGAGCAGCCGCTGAACTTTTCCCGCTGCATCGTCAGCGCGGCAATTTATGGCGAATGCGCCGCCGCGCGTCGCGTTCGTCGATAATGTTCTCCCTGAAAAGCACGATCCAGCCCATAAGCCGGCTTAATCGCGCGCGCCGCGTGTCGCGCGCATTACAATAGGAGAACGTCGAAATGTCGGATGCAGCCAACCAGTCGCAACGCATTGTCATCGTCACCGGAGCAGGAAGTGGCATCGGCCGTGCGGCGGCGCTCGCGTTTCTCGCTGACGGCTGGTCGGTCGTGCTCGCGGGCCGGCGCGCGGAACCGCTCGATGCGGTCGCGAAGGAATCGAACGCCCTCGATCACTCGCTGTGCCGACCGACGTCACGGATCCGAAAGCCGTCGAAAAGCTCTTCGCAACCGCCGTTAAACGTTTTAGGCGTGTTGATCTGCTGTTCAACAACGCGGGCATGAGCAATCCGCCGGGACTGTGCGAGGACTGGACGCCCGAGCAATGGCAAGGCGTCATCAACGTCAATCTGAACAGCATGTTTTATTGCCCCTGCAGCAGGCGTTCCGAACGATGAAGGCGCAAACGGCCGATGGGCGGCCGCATCATCAACAACGGCTCGATCTCGGCGAGCACGCCGCGTCTGAATTCCGCTGCCTACACATCGACCAAGCACGCAGTGCGTTTGACCAAATCGGCGTCGCTCGATGGCCGCAAGTACGACATCGCGGTCGGACAGATCGATATCGGCAACGCGTTTACGGAACTGTCGGCGCGCATGTCTAAGGGCGTGCCGCAGGCGAACGGTGAGATCGCCATCGAACCGATGATGGACGTGAAAGTCGTCAGCCAGTCCGTTCTGTACATGGCGAACCTGCCGCTCGACGCGAACGTGCTGTTCCACACCGTGATGGCGACGAAGATGCCGTTCGTCGGACGCGGCTAAACGCCTTCCGGCTTTTTATCCCGCCCCGCGATACCAGCCCGGATGCCCGAGTACCAGTGGCTGACGCTGGTATCGTCCCCCGTGCTGAACGTCGAGAGAGGCTCTCGACGTTCAGCACGTCGATGCCGTTTTCTGCGATCCACCGGTTCGCGCGCTCTACCAACGCCGCGCCGTTTTCGTACACGTTGCCCTTGATGAGGTG
>JAQFVJ010000156.1 GCA_029439525.1 Caballeronia sp. BR6202001591004 | reverse complement strand
CGCGCGATGAGCGGCAACAGCGGCAGCGGCGGCAGCGGCGGCAACTCGTTGGCCATGTAGTGGCGTTCGGGCAGCGCCATGGATATCGCGGCGTTGTTCTCGTTTTTTCGCTTCGGCACTCGGACGCTTTTGCTCCTCCTTTTCTTCTTCTTTCGGTTCCTTCTGAGGCTTGTTGACGACGGAAAGTGTCGTCTCGTATTGCGTCCAGGCGCACGCGAGCCGCGTGCCGGCTTCGTCGGAACGCGGGAGCGGCGCCTCCGTCAGCGTCAGAATTTACTGCGCGCTCGATGGACGCTTGCCGCACGCGGCCTCGATCGCATCGAGAAACGCCCGGTGCGCTTCCGGGAAGACGCGCCGCACGTCCCACAAAAACCAGTCGATGTCCTCGCACCGCGCGAAAAACACGCCGCGCAAAAGGAAATCCGATGCAACGCTCCGGATGAGCGACGTCATATGCCAGCCCAAGCGTCGTCGTACCCCACGAACCACCGAAGAATGCCCAGCGCTCGATGCCGAGCGATTCGCGCAGCTTCTCCATGTCGCCGACCAGCGCATCGATGCCGTTGTGCTCGAGCTTGCCGAACGGCGTGGATTTGCCACAGCCGCGCTGATCGAAGAACACGACGCGCCAGCGGTCCGCTTCCAGCGCGTCGGCCCATTTGACGTTCATCGCGCCACCGTGCACGACGAGCATGACGGGCGCATCGCGCAGGCCTTGCGCGCCAGTAAATCGAGTGGCCGTCGCCCACGTCGAGCATGCCTTCTTCGAAATCGACCGGTGTCTGATCCATCGCGTGAGATTCCTTCACTGTCCATGATTCGTTGCACGCCATTGTTGCATCGACGGTGCGGCGTCGCAGAATCGCGTTCGAAACGCGAAAACGCGGGAACTGCCGAATTTCACCGATACGCTATGCTTGCGGCTTGCCTCTTCACCGTCATTCAAACGTCATCGTTTCAAATTTATGCGCCGCACCCTCGTCAAGTGGCTGTTCGCCGTCTATCTGCTCGGCAGCGGCACCGTCTGGTCGATGCTGATCCTGCCGCTGTTTCCGTTCGTCGGGCGCGGCCGGCGCTACTGGCTCGCCCGGCTCTGGTGCTGCGCGATGGTCGCGATGATGCGCGTTATCACCGGCGTCACCTGTTCGATCGAAGGGTTGGAGCATTTGCCGGACGGGCCGTGCATCGTCCTGTCGCGGCACGAATCGACCTGGGAAACGCTGTCGTTCATGGCGCTGTTCCCGCGCCGGATCAGTTTCGTATTCAAGCACGAGTTGATGAACATTCCGTTCTTCGGCTGGGTGTTGCGTGGGCTGGACATGGTGAGCCTGGATCGCGGATCGATTTGGCAGGCGCATCAGGCCGTCACGCACGAATGCGCGGAACGGCTCAAAAAGGGCGATGCGGTGGTGATCTTCCCCGAAGGCACGCGCGTCGCGCACGATGCGCCGCTCAAGCTGGCCTCAGGCGGCGTGCGGCTCGCCTGCGCGACCAAGGTGCCGGTGGTGCCGGTCGTGCACGACGCGGGGAAAGTGTGGCCGGCTAAGGGCTGGCCGGATCACGGCGGGCATATCCGCGTGATCGTCACGCCCTGCCTGCCGCTCGACTGCGAGATTCCGCAGGAGCTGAACAAGCTCGCGCAGACGCAGATGGACGAGGCGCTGGCCGAGTTGCGCTGAGGGTTGCGCTGATTAAATCGGCCAGCGCGCTCGGGCGTTACGGCCGTCCCGCCATCACGCCGCCGTCGACCGGCAACACGGTTCTCGTGATCCACGACGCGCGATCCGAGGCGAGGAACAGAATCGCTTCCGCGAATTGGCCGGCTGACCGTTCAGCCCCACCGGATGAAACGCGTTGAAAGTCGGCAGCACGTCCTTCACCTGCTCCTCCGACATGAACGTGCCGTAAACCGGCGTCTCCACGACGGCGGGCGCCACAGTATTGATGCGGATCTTCGCGGACGCCAGCTCAATCGCTAGGTTTGTGCATGAGCGCGTGCACGCCCGCGTTCGCGCATCGCCTGCGCCATGAAGAATTTGCCCTTGAGAATGGTGTCGAGAAACCAGTCGTACTCGTGCTCGTTCACGTCGAGAAACGCCTTCGGGCGAAACACGCCGGCATTGTTGATGAGGATATCAATGCCGCCGAACGCTTCTTTCGCCGTTCTGACCAGCGCGTCAGCGGTTGCGGGTTGCGCGATATCGCCCGCATGAAAGCGGATCGTCGCGCACGAGCCGCGCGGCCACTTCCTTGCCGATCCCGGACCCGCCGCCGGTGACAATTGCAACCTTGGAAGAAAAACTATCGTTCATGTCCGTATTCGCCAGAAAATTGAATGTCAGGAATCGCTCCTGTCGGTGGCATTTTGGCGATCGGGGCGAGCGCAGGCAAATCAGATAATCTTCATCGAACTGAAAGAAAATCCTTCCCGGTACTGGCGTGCTGCGTGAAATGTAGATAGGTGGCGTTGCCGAGGCTCGTCGCGCTTAATAAAGCGGCCGCTTCTTCGCCGCACACAGGCGGTTTATGGCGGCAAGCAATGTTTCCGTCTCGACCGGTTTGCGCAAATAGCCGTCGTAGCTGACGAACGCCGGCGGATTCGGATGTCCTGAAATCATCAGGAAAGGAATGTGCGCCAGCTTGGCGGTGTTTTTCATCGTCTGGCACAGCAGCGCGCCGCCAAGTCCCGGCATCATCCAGTCCGACACGACGATGTCCACCAGTTGCTCGCCCAGTATCGATAACGCACCGTTACCGTCGAACGCGCATAAGACCTGGCAATCCTCCCCTTGCATGCAGAGGGTCCAGGCTTCGATGGTGGCGGGGTCGTCGTCGACGAGCAGTACTGTCTTCATCTTGCGAACGGTTTCGGCGATACGGGCATGAGGCAGAGGGATGAAGCTACGGCTATCAAGCTAAGACTAGTGGCACGGAAGCCAGCGGACAACGTCGGATGGGACCATTGCGGCGGGCGTTTGTTGCATCGTGGACGGCGTCTCGCCGTGTTTCGTCATATTATTTGTCCTGCGAAATCTGCGCAGTAAATACTCCCTTAGCAAATCACGCGCTGCGCCCCCTTTTCGGTCATTTGCTCTCGGCGCGTGCACGGCCGGCTTCCCGCCAAGGCGTCGACCAGGATTTCCTCGATAGGCCTTCGCGCGGCATCGTTGCGGCGCATAAAACCGATCGGCTCGGCGGTGCCAACGAAGGGCATCGGCAGCGCGGTGAGCAGCCCGAGTGCGATGTCGTGCCCGACCGCGCCCGCCGGCACGAACCACACCGCGTCGTTACGCAGCGCGAGCGAGCGCCCGAGCGATACCGACAAGGTCTCCACGAGCGCCGTCAGCGCGTGCGCGCCGAACGCGGTCAGCACGCTTTCCGCCGACTGCCGGATCAATGTGCCGAACGGCGGCACGACGATCGCGAAGCGCGCCAGCAGCGCGAGCGTAAGCGGCGTCTCGAAGGTTAGCGGATGTTCGCGCCGCACCACGACGGCGAGCGGTTCGCGGTAGATCTGCTCGAAGGACAACTCGTGCATCGCTTCCGGTTCGGACAGCGGGCCGACCACGAGATCGACATCGCCCGCCTTGAGCTTTTCCAGCAATTGGGCGTTCGAATCCGTCGAGACCAACAGCGACACCGCCGGCCATTGCTGCCTGAAGGCAGCGAACACGGGCGGCAGCAACACGGTGGCGACCGTCGGCAACACGCCGACCGAAAGCGTCCCCGGCACTTCGCCGCGCTCGCATGCGGCGCGAAGAGGCGCCCTTCGCGTGTTGGCATCGCGCCACGCCGGCCGCGTTCGAACAGGCGCACGCCTAAAATGGATTCGAGTTCACCGATCGTTTTGGAAACCACTGGCTGGGTGATCGACAGGCTGTCGGCCGCACGCTGGACGCTGCCGAGTTGCGTGACGGCCAGAAAACACTGGAGATGCCCGAACTTGACGCGCGTGTTGGTGAAGTCGGTTTCCATGAAGATCCGTTATGCAAGTCCGCACGAAACATCATTTTCCATAACTTTTGGCCTTCGAATAGCTGCCAGAAACATCGAATTCAACCTTACAAAAATCAGGAGACAGTCGACATGACTTCCCCCATCCTCACACCGCGTGACTGAGAATCCCATCCGCCGTATCTGTCGCCCGGTTATCGGTCGTCGATCCTACGCAGCCCGAGCCTGCCGCTGATTCCGCTAAAAGAGAACCTGAAGAACCGCCGCGTGCCTGTTTACGGCGCGGAGGATCTTGGCGTGCTCGATAACGACCTGACGCGCAATGCCGCGAAAAACGGCGAGCCGTTCGGCCAGCGCATCATCGTGACGGGCCGCGTGCTCGACGAAGGCGGCCGCCCGGTGCGCAATACGCTGGTGGAAGTCTGGCAGGCAAACGCCGCTGGTCAATACAAGGCCGATCAGCACGACGCGCCGCTCGACCCGAACTTTCTGGGCGCGGGGGCCCCTGCCTGACCAACGATCAGGGCCGCTATCGCTTCATGACGATCAAGCCCGGCGCGTATCCATGGGGAAATCATCCGAACGCGTGGCGTCCGAATCACATTCACTTCTCGCTGTTCGGGGATTACTTCGGTTCGCGTCTCGTCACGCAGATGTACTTCCCCGGCGATCCGCTGCTCGAACTTGATTCGATCTATCAGGGCATTCTGGAGCACGCGCGCCATCGCCTCGTGTCGCGTTTTTCGATCGATACGACGCAGGAAAACTACGGGCTCGGCTACGAATTCGACATCGTGCTGCGCGGCCCCGATCAGACGCCGACGGAGTGAACGACATGACCCAACTTGATAGCCAACTTAAGCAAACGCCATCGCGCAGACCGTCGGACCGTATTTCGCCTATCGCCTCGTGCCGGAGCAGTACAACTTCGATTTGAAGAGCCTGTTCACCGCGTCGGCGGCGGATCGTGAAGTGCCGGGCGAGCACATCGCCATCGTCGGCAATGTGTTCGATGCCGAAGGCAAGGTCGTCAATGACGCGCTGATCGAAATCGCCCAGGCCGATGCAAACGGCCACTATGTGCAAGAAGCGCGCGAGTCGGGCTTTCGCGGCTTCGCGCGTTGCGACACGGGCACCGACCCGAAGCTGCGCTTTATCTTCGATACGGTGAAACCGGGCGCGGCCGCGGCGGATTCCGCACCGCACCTCGACGTGATCGTGCTGATGCGCGTCATGCTGCTGCACTGCTATTCGCGCATCTATTTCGAGGATGAAGAAACGGCCAACGCGAAGGACACCGTGCTGCAAAGCGTGCCGGCCGAACGCCGTCACACGCTGATCGCGAAGCGCGAAGCGGGCGCCGCGGGCAAGCCGGACGAGTCGGGCATGATCTACCGGTTCGATGTGCATCTGCGCGGATCGAACGAGACGGTCTTCTTCGACCTGTAAATCGCACGTGGCAAACGAAGGCGTCCGGCGCTGGTACTATAATAATGTCAGACGCCTTTCGTTTTTTCTTGCTGACCACCATGACCGACGACGCTTCTACTCCCAGTCCCCTTTACGCCCTGCTGCTCGGCGAAACCGCGCAGATCGGCTGGTCGGAACTCGAACGCTTTTTCGCGCAGGGCAAGCTGATCTGGGTGAAGGGCGATCTCGATCTCGTGCGCGTCGCGGAAACCGTCGCCAGCGACGACACGAAGCAGGTCACGCAATGGCTGTCGTCGGAACTTATCGAACGCATGCAGTCCGAAACCGCCATCGATCTCGCCGAACCCGATCCCGAACTGTGGGCCGTGGTGACGTCGCCGTGGGTGTGCGTGCAGGAGCGTAAGTAAGTCTTCAACGCATTCCGTTCAGCTTGCGCCATAGCGTCGTCTTGCTGATGCTGAGCGCGGCGCAAGCTTTCTCGCGGTCGCCATCGAAGGATTCGAGCACGGCGCGCACGTCCTTCGCCTGCGTGCGTTTCGCGCGTGCCTTCAAGGTCAGGTCCAGCTCATCGGTCGATGAATGCGTTAGCACTTCAGGCGCAATCTCGATGAGTTGCGCGGCCGTGACATGCACATCGTCCAGTTCCATCGCAATGCGCTCCATCACGTTCTGCAATTCGCGCACGTTGCCGGGCCAGCGGTACGCCGTCAGCAGCGCGATGGCGTCGTCATTTAGTGTCGCGCGCGCCGTGCCGAGCAGATGCTTCGCGAGCAAGGCGATGTCCGCCGCGCGCTCGCGCAACGGCGGCAAGCTCAGATTGAGGATGTTGAGCCGATAGTAGAGATCGGCGCAAAACTCGCCCGATTGCACGCGCTCGATCAACGCACGATGCGTCGCCGCGACGATGCGCACATCCACCTGCAACGACTCCGTCGAACCGAGCCGCACGACTTCCCGCTCCAGCAACACGCGCAGCAAACGGATTTGCAGCGGCAGCGGCATCTCGGCGATTTCATCAAGAAACAGCGTACCACGCGATGCGCCGTTTCGATCAGTCGCGCCTTGCCGCCGCGACGTGCGCCGGTGAACGCGCCCTCCTCGTAACCGAACAGCTCGCTCCAACAGCGTTTCGGGAAACGCACCGCAATTGAGCGCGACGAACGCGAACTCGCGCCGCGCGCTCGCGTTGTGGATGCCTTGCGCCACCAGTTTCTTGCCCGTGCCGCTTTCGCCCAGCAGATCCTCGATGACATAGCGCGCCGTCAATTTGCGGTGCACGTTGCCGCGCGCGCATCGAACGGTCCATGCGTTGCAGCGCGATGGCTTCCTGAAACGTGACGATCGCGCCCGTGTCGTTGGACCCGTCGCTCTACGCGCTGCAATGCCCGACATAGCTCGCGCCGCACACCATCTCGAGCGTCTCGCCCGCCTCCTTCGGCACAGCCCGCCGCGACATCCGGCGCAATCTCCGCAAGCCGCCGCCCGACCGTCTGCGACGGTTCAGCCGCAACAGTTCGGCCATCTTGCCGCCCAACGCTTCGATGCCCCCGTGCGCGTCGGGCGCGATCACGCCGTCGCGCAGATTCTGCAACACCGATCGAGCCTGCGCCGCCGAGAGGTCGCGGCGAGCGTCGCGTGCGCGACTTCCAGCGCGGTATCGAACGCGGCCTGCATCAATGCGCGCGAGTACAGGAACACCGACTTCATCCCCGCCTGTTCCGCGAGTTCGGTGACGAGGCCGGGACCGACAATCGCCTTCACGCCGCGATCGCGCAGATCGAGCACGCAGGCCTCGGCGTCCTCGGCGGCGGCGTAGAACGCGCTCTCGACGTTCACGCCGAATGCCGCGAAAAAGCGCTTCACCTCCCGGCGGCGTTTCGCCGTGCGTGACGAGTGCGACCGTTTTCGCTTCGCGTCGTGCGCGGGCCAGCGCGTGCATTACGTCGAAGCCGGTCGGTGCGACGAGCACCACGGGCACGTCGGTACGCGCCTTCAGATAGCTGCCGTTTGATCCCGCCGCGACGATCACATCGGACCGGTCCGCGCTGGCGTGTTCGATGTCGTTGACCGCATCCTCATAGCCGCGCGCGGACGATACGCAGCTCCGCCGCGTTGTCGTAGTCGGAGGCGATATCGCGGTACAGGTCGCGCAGCTTGCTGATGCCGATCGCCCAGATGCGCGGGCGCGAGCGAGGCGCTTGAGTCCCTGCGTGGATCGTTCCCGGCGATGATACCCCGCTCGTTTCACGTCCGAATTTCGAATCCCAGGCGAATCAGACAATTGAACGCGCAGAAACCGATGGCCTGCAACTTGCTGGAAGAACCGCCATTTCCGGAGAACGACACAGGAGCGAGACACCCACCCCCGGCGCGCGCTTCCGCGCCGCCGTCGCCGACGAAGCGCCCTTGCAGGTCGTCGGCGCGATCACCGCCTACGCGGCGAAAATGGCTAAAGCCGTCGGCTTTCAGGCGCTCTATCTGTCCGGTGGCGGCGTCGCGGCGAATTCCCTCGGCATGCCGAACTTGGGAATCAGCACGATGGAAGACGTGCTAGATCGATGCGTTCCGCGTTACCGACGCATTGTCGCTGCCGCTGCTCGTCGATATCGACACTGGATGGGGTGGCGCCTTCAACATCGCGCGCACGATCCGTTCGTTCATCAAGGCAGGCGGGCCTGCCGTGCTATCGAGGATCAGGTCGGACAGAAGCGTTGCGAGCATCGGCCGGGCAAGGAATGCGTGCCGACCGGCGAGATGGTGGATCGCGTGAAGGCCGCCGTCGATGCACGTACCGAGACGACAGCTTCGTCATCATGGCGCGCACCGATGCGGCCGCCGCCGAAGGCATCGACGCCGCGATCGAACGCGCCGTCGCGTATGTCGAAGCGGGCGCGGACATAATCTTCCCCGAGGCGCTGAAGACGCTCGACGACTATCGCCGTTTCAAGGCCGCGGTGCGCGTGCCGATCCTCGCGAATCTGACCGAGTTCGGCTCGACGCCCTTCTTCACCGTCGATGAACTGAAGAGCGCGAACGTCGATATCGCGCTGTACTGCTGCAGCGCCTACCGCGCGATGAATGCCGCCGCGTTGAATTTTTATGAAACCGTGAAGCGCGACGGCACGCAAAAGGCCGCCGTGGAAACCATGCAGACGCGCGCGGATCTGTGTATCGGTACTTTGGCTATCACGCCTACGAGGACAAGCTAAACACGTTGTTCGCCGCGCAGAAATAACCCTTGTTTCAGGAGACGAATCGATGAGCAAAGCAGACAACAGCACCGCAGCAGCAAGCGGTTTCAAACCGAAGAAATCCGTCGCGCTGTCGGGCGTGACGGCAGGCAACACCGCGCTGTGCACAGTCGGCCGCACGGGCAACGACCTGCACTATCGCGGCTACGACATTCTGGATATCGCGACCACGTCCGAGTTCGAAGAGATCGCGTATCTGCTGGTGCACGGCATGTTGCCAAACGTGGCGGAACTCAAGGCATACAAGGCCAAGCTCAAGGCGATGCGCGGCCTGCCCGCGAACCTCAAGGCCGCGCTCGAATGGATTCCCGCGTCCGCGCATCCGATGGACGTGATGCAAACCGGCGTGTTCCGTGCTGCTCGGCACCATCCTGCCCGAGAAGGACGATCACAACGTGCCCGGCGCGAAGGACATCGCCAACAAGCTGATGGCTTCGCTCGGCTCGATGCCTCGGCTCGATGCGGCTCTACTGGTATCACTACTCGCACAACGGCAA
>JAQFVJ010000155.1 GCA_029439525.1 Caballeronia sp. BR6202001591004 | reverse complement strand
CTGTGGGGAGGGGGGCGTACCGGCCCAGTCCGGTGCGACGGGTGACGATCCCGAAGCCGGACGGAGGCGAGCGCGAGCTGGGCCTTCCGACGGTGTGACGAGACCGGGGCTGATCCGGCGCTGCTGCAGGTACTGCTCCTGCGGTAGTTGAGCACCAGCACGATGCCACCCCGATCACGAGCGGATGCGCGACGCCGAGCGGGCGCATTTCGCTCACCGCGCCGACGAACGCCGTGAGCGCGACGACCGCGAGCACTTGGCCGGGCAGATCGACGCCGCCGGCGTGCGCGTGTCGCTCGCGGTCGGGCATCCGCGACCCAGGCGAGCGTCGTCGCGATACCCGCCGCACACAGCGGCACGTTCACTCAGAAGAGCTGCGCCAGCCGAACGCGGCGATCAGCAAGCCGCCGACGATCGGCCCCGACGCGATGGATTTCGAGCCCGCCGGCCCACAGTCCGACCGTGCGCGCCCGCACACGCGAATCGTGGCCGCAGGCGGCGTTCAGCAGCGCCGAGGGAGTTAGGCAGCATCGCCGCCGCGCCGATGCCTTGCACCGCGCGCGCAACGATCAACTGGGTTGCATCGGCGGAAAACGCGCACGCGAGCGACGCCAGCCCGAACAGCGCGAGACCACCGACGAACAGCCGCCGCGTGCCGAAGCGATCGCCCAGCGAGCCGGCCGACAGCATTAGCGCGGCAAACGCGAGCGCGTAACTGTCGACGATCCATTGCAGGCTGGTGACGCTCGCATGCAGGTCGGTGCCCGATACTCGCCAGCGCCACGTTGACGATGGACACATCGAGCTGCGCCACGACGAAGCCGACACTGGTCGCGGCGACGGTGAGCATTTGAGGCGCCGTG
Source organism: Caballeronia sp. BR6202001591004 (assembly GCA_029439525.1). GTDB lineage: Bacteria > Pseudomonadota > Gammaproteobacteria > Burkholderiales > Burkholderiaceae > Caballeronia. The sequence goes on along the minus strand of JAQFVJ010000155.1, from coordinate 10,142 downwards.
AGGCGCGACGAGGAGGAAAAGAGGTTCGAGTTGCCTCTCATGCTAGGCCTGTCGCGCGCTGGATGGTTTCGGTGCGAGGTGAAACGTCGGCGCAGGCAAGCGATCAGTGCGAGGCCGGCGCTTCCCTGATAAAGAGAAAGAGCGTCGTAAGCGCACCGACCACGCACAGCGCGCCGACATAGATCGCCGGGGCGAGCGGGCTGGATTTCATCATCAGCGAGACGACGATCGTCGTGAGTCCGCCGAAGATCGCATACGCGACGTTGTACGAGAGAAATGCCGGAGAAGCGCACGGCGGACGGGAAAGACTTGACCATCACGAAGGGAATCGCGCCGATCACGCCGACCGTAAAACCCACGAACGCGTACCACGGCAGCAGGACGGACACGTCGAGCGCGATCTGCTGAAACAGCAGCCAGTACGACACGGCAAGCAGGATGCCGCCGACGAAGATCGTCTTGCCCGTGCCGATCCGACCCGCGATTGCGCCCGCCATCACGCAGCCGATGGTCAGCCACAACGCGTCGCCGCGCAGTTCTCCACCAGCACCATCGCCGGCGCGATATAGAACAACTGCTTCTGCAGCAGCGTAGGCGTCGTCAGGATCACGACGACGATCGCGGCGGAGAGCATCCACGTGAGCAGCATCGACACGATGACGGCGCGGCCGTGATCGCGCAGCACGGCCTTGAGCGGAATCTCGGCGGCGAGCGACTTGCGCTTCTGCAATTCGGCGAACACGGGCGTTTCGTGCAGCCAGCGGCGCAGATAGACTGAGCACAAGCCGAATACGCCGCCGAGCAGGAACGGCAGACGCCAGGCGAAATCCGCGACCCGATCCGGCGTGAACGACTTGTTGATGGCGGTCGCGATCAGCGAGCCGAGCAGAATGCCCGCCATGAGGCCCGCGGTCAGCGTACCGCACGCGTAGCCGACGTGGCGCGCCGGCACGTGTTCCGAGACGAACACTCACGCGCCCGGCACTTCGCCGCCGACCGCCGCGCCCTGCATCACGCGGAACAGCAGGAGGAGCACAGGCGCCATCAGGCCGATCGACGCGTAGGTCGAGAGCAGGCCCATCAGGAGCGTCGGCACCGACATCAGTAGCACGACAGCGAACATGCGCTTGCGGCCGAGCAGATCGCCGAAGTGCGCCATCGCGATGCCGCCGAGCGGACGCGCGAGGTAACCCGCCGCGAAGATGCCGAAAGTCTGCAACTGCCGCAGCCAGTCCAGCACGGACGGCGGAAAGAATAGTTGGCCGATCACCGGCGCGAAGAAGACAAAGATGATGAAGTCGTAGAACTTCCTCGAGCGCGGCGAGCGTCAAGGTCTTGTAGTCGCTGCGCGTGAGCGCGAAGCGGGAACGACTCGGACGCGGGTTCGGATTGTCTGCGACCGTCAACCGCACTGTGTGGAGGGACTAACGGCCATTACGCAGCGGACTTCGCACCGTTTCGGTAGAAACGACGGAAGCGGAGACTTCTGAGCCAAAGGCGGCATGTTACAGGATGAAAGCGCCGCAGACATGGAAAACCCTGATTTTTTCATCTAAGGGTTGCGGCAAGGAAACGGTGATACCCCGTCACATTCGTTGACACATTCGGACAAGTCCGATGGGAAAGGCACGGGTCGCTGGCCAGAATGCGACCAGTAAATCACCGTCTCATCCATCGATGAGACGCCTTGCGATGCCTGTTTTACGACATCGCACGTACCTTGACTTTTCTGGCCTGTTCCTATGCGCGTCGCCATTTTGCAAACTGACCCAAGCTATCGAAATCTCATTAGCGATGTCGTCAAACGACTCGGCTATACCTGCGTGACATTCGGCGACGGTCTGTCGCTGTCGAAAGCACTGTCGCGTTCGACGGTCGATCTGCTGGTCCTCGACTGGAATTCTTCGGGCTTGTGCGGGCTCGATCTGCTGAAGTCCGTACGTTCCAGCTTCGGCGAGCGCGTGCCGGTGTTGTTCGCCACACCCGACGGCGCCGAGCACAACATCGTGTGCGCACTGACCGCCGGCGCGGATGACTACGTCGTGTATCCGATCCGTCCGGGCGAATTCGGGGCGCGCGTCGAAGCGTTGCTGCGCCGCGCCTATCCGGCGAACACGCAAGCGTGCCTCGAAGTCGGCCCGTATCGCTTCGACTCGCGTCAGCAAACCGTCACCGTGCGCGGCAAGCCGGTTTCCCTGAGCGGCACGCAGTTCCGTCTGGCGCAACTGTTCTTCTCGAACATCGGCCGCGTGCTGTCGCGCGATCACATCTTCGCGATGGTCTGGGGCCGCGAGTTCCGCGAAACCACCCGCACCATCGACAGCCATGTCTCGCGCCTGCGCCTCGCGCTGGAAATCGAGCCGGTGAATCATTTCCGCCTGCAGCCGGTTACAAGAGCGGTTATCGTCTGCTCCATCTGTTCGATGGCAACGAGGAGTCGGGCGAGGAGAAGGGGCGGAAATCGAGCGCAGCGCCCCCTGACGCGGACATCACATGACAAAAACGCCGTCGCTACGACGGCGTTTTTGTTTTACGGCGTCCGATTGCTTGCCCTCCGTGATTTTTAGGTGGCGCTATACTAAAATCAGCGGTTTGTCTGTTTGCACTGCCTTTCCGGACAGACGCGCGACATGGCTGCATCGGCCCTCGCGATTGTGCCGATATCGTCATCGCCGACGTGCCGCGCCGAGACGCTTTGCCCGTGCATTCCTAGCATAGGCAGCATGAAAACCATCGACATCATCGACTCGCATACGGGCGGCCCGGATCTGGGCGAGGGGACGCTTTCGCAACGGCTCGACGCATTCCGCGCGGGTTTCGACGACTGGCGGTGCGCGATCGTCACCGAGCCGCGCGGCTCCGATGTCGTCGTCGGCACCTTGCTGTGCGAGCCGGACGACGCGGAGGCCGCGGCGGGCGTAATCTTCTTCAATAACGTCGGCTATCTCGGCATGTGCGGACACGGCACCATCGGGCTGATCGCGTCGCTGGCGCATGCGGGACGCATCGGGCCGGGAAGGCATCGCGTCGATACGCCGGTCGGCCATGTCGATGTCACGCTCAATGCGAACGGCAGCGTCAGCGTGCACAATGTGCCGGCGTATCATTAAATAAACAATAAACGCGCGGTGAGCTTCGACGTGCCGGGCCACGGCCCGCTCGAAGGCGACATCGCGGTGGGGCCGGCAACTGGTTCTTCCTCCGGATCACGGCCGCGCGCTGCTGCCCGCACGGATCGCGGAACTGACCGCGTTCTGCGACGCGATCCGCGATGCGCTGCACGCGCAGGGTATCACCGGAGAGAGAGAACAGCGCGTATATCGATCACATCGAACTCGAACTGTTCGCGGATTCGCCGACGGCCGACATCGACAGCCGCAATTTCGTGCTGTGTCCCGGTAGCGCCTACGATCGCTCGCCGTGAGGCACCGGCACCAAGCTCGCGTACCTCGCGGCGGACGGCCTGTTCGCGCCGGGCGAGACGTGGCGGCAGGAAAGCATCATCGGCAGCGTGTTCGAAGGCAGCTACGAGACGGACGGCGACACACTGATCCCGACCATCACCGGCTAGGCGCACGTCATGGCCGAAGGACGGCTCGTATTCGACGAGCGCGATCCATTTGCCCGAGGCATTCCGCTCGACGCGGCCGAATAATCGCGGATGTGATCGTTGTCGGCGCGGGCATCGTCGGAGCGGTGTGCGCGGCGGAACTCGCGGCGCGCGGACTGTCTGTCGAAGTGATCGATGCGCGCGGCATCGGCAGCGGCACGACGGCGGCGGGCATGGGCCATATCGTTGTGGTGAACGACCCGCCGGCGGAATTCGCGCTGTCGCGGCTATTCGCGCGAGTTGTGGCTCGAACTCGCGCCGCGCGCATCGTCGATCAGCGCGAGTTGCGCGAGCAGAAGCCGTCGCTCAGTCACGCGATGCAGGGCGGCCTGCTGATTCCCGATGACGCCATCGTGTACGCGCCCTGTGCGGCGCACTAGCTTCGCCGGGCGCGGCGCGGATTCGCCTGTTGCTGGATCGCGCGGTGACGAGTATGGACGAGCGCATGGATAAGGGCAAGGACAACGCGAGCGTGGATCCGCTGCGCGGGTGGTCGTGGCGAACGGACTCGCGGCGCGCGAACTGATCGATGGATTGCCGCTTGCGCCGAAGAAGGGCCATCTGCTGATTACGGACCGTTATCCTGGCACGCTGCGGCATGGGCGTGTGCCACGAATGCCGCGTGAGAGCCGATGTGGACGTGCGCAGGACGCGCGCACGTGCTCGGCTGTCAGACGCTCTGTTTCGACGGTGCGATCATCGAGACCGGGCGATGAGCCGCTTCGATGTGGGGTGATCGTCGGCGCGGGTCCGGCGGGGCTCGAAGAGAGCGGCGCGTGTGGCAGCGCGCGCGGGCGTGCGCGTCGCGCTGATCGACGACAACCCGCGCGTCGGTGGTCAGATCTGGCGGCAGGGTCCGAATGCATCGCCTTTGGACGCGTTTGCGCGCGTGGCTCGATGAAGCGCATGCGAATCTCGTCGTCGTGAACGGCGCGAGAGTCGCGTGTGCGCCCGACTTCTTGATCGAAGTCGACGGCCGACCGTCAGTCATCGAATGGTCGAAGCTGATTCTCGCGACCGGCGCGAGCGAGCAATTGCTGCCGTTCGAAGGCTGGACGCTTCCCAGCGTCGCGGGCGCAGGCGGCCTTCAGACGCTGATCAAGGGCGGCATGCCGGTGCAACGGATCGTCGTGGCGGGAAGCGGGCCGTTGCTGCTCGCCGTCGCGGATACCGCGCGTCGGCACGGCGCCGATGTGCGTGCGGTGATCGAACAGGCGTCGTTTGCACGCGTCGCGCGTTTCGTGGCGTCGCTCGCGCTGACGCCTCCCAAGCTCGCGCAGGCGTTGATGCTGGCGACATCGCGGTATCACACCGGATGTGTCGTCGTGAAAGCGCACGACACGGATCGCGTCGAAGCCGTGACGATTCGCAGCGGGACGACGGAACGGGTCGCGTCGCGTGCGGATACGGCCTCGTGCCGAACGCGACGCTGGCGCTAGGCTGCGTCATTCGCGAAGACAGTGCGATACGTATCGACGACATGCAGCGTACGTCGCTCGCCGATGTCTTCGCGGCAGGCGAATGCACCGGCATCGGCGGCATATGGAACGCTCGCGCGCGGAAGGCGCGCTGGCCGCGCACGCCGCGCTCGGATTGACGCCCGATGCACGCCTGCTCCGCGAGCGCGATCGATGGCATAAGTGTGTTCGCGCGACGCGTCGAACGAGCCTTCGAACTCGGCGACGACGCCCGCGCGATACCCGCCGCCGACGTTCTGGTGTACCGCTGCGAGGACGTGAGCATCGGCGAAATCCGCGCGCATACGGCACTGGCGCGACGCGAAGCTCCACACGCGCTGCGGCATGGTACCGTGTCAGGGTCGCATCTGCGGCGAAGTGGCCGCGCTTTATTTATTTTCGGCTGGCCACGCGCGGTGGCGCGTGAACCGTTCGTGCCGCCGGTTCGCATCGATACGCTGTGATCGCAGCGGTTGAAAGCGAAGAACTGAAGTAATGATGACGCCGTCAGGTTCAGCACCATTTTTTTGTCGGCCGGCGCGCATCTCTATAATGTAAATCTCTATAATGTAATAATGGGGTAAATTATACTCGCGAAGCGCGAGAGAGAAATACCACGCGCGACACCCATCCACGGCGAGATGATGACGACCGCAACGAAACACCCACGCCGACGCTCGTTGTGCTCACCGCCGAGACGTTGCGCGATATGCTCGCGGATTATTTCATGCTGCTCGAACCCGTGTTCGATGCAATGCTGAATATCGCCTTCTTCTTGAAGGATCGCGACGCCCGCTGCGCAATGGTCAACCGCACGTTCGCGCGCCGCTGCGGTCACAAATACGACAATAGCACAAGAGCCCGCTCATCGGCAAGACGGCGGAGGATGTGTTTCCGCGTCGCTTCGGTCGCAATCTATACGGCGCAGGATCAGGCGATCATCGCGCAGGGACATCAGCTGATCGATCAGCTTGAACTGCATCCGGGACGCGAGCCCACCTGGTGCATGACCTGCAAACAGCGGCTGCGCGATGCTGCCGGAAATATCTTCAGGCTGGCGGGCATTTCGCGCTATTTGCAGGCGACGGGGACACATCCGACGTATAGCCGGCTGGCGGCGGTCGTGCCGCACATTCAGGAAAATTACGTGCAGCCGCTCAACATGGGTCAGCTCGCGCAGATGGCGAATATGTCGATCGCGCAACTAGAGCGTTATTTCCACAAGATTTTCCATCTGATGCCGCGACAGGTGCTGCTCAAAACACGGCTCGATGCGACCACGGCTCTGCTTGTCACGCACGACAAGGTGACCAATGTCGCCACACTATTGTAATTATGTACGGATCATAGCACGTTCACACGTCAGTTCAAGGCGACGGTGGGCATCACGCCGACGGATATCGCGCGTTGCCAGCCACCTGCGCCGAAAGAGGTGTCCGCAATGCGCCCCGATTCCGCATCGGCGCCAAATGTCTGATGGGAAAACGGGGTACCGTCCGCGCCGAAAATTACACGGCCGTGCGTATCGCGGGCGAATGCCGTGACGCGCGATAGGCCGCAAAGCGTTATGAGGCGCGGCATTCGGCCCATCGGTCCGGTTTTTGCTCGAAATACTTTGCTGGAAGCGGGCAACTTTTTGCCCCGTTACGGCGCAAACACCGCGCGACGTTTCGCACCGGCGTACGCGCGGCACACATAGAAGACGGTGCGTTCGGAATTCCCGCCGCGTTTTTCAGGTCGATTCTGCTCAACACGCGCGAATTTCGGGGCGGCGAGCCAAGGAGACCGCTGCGCAAGAATTCCGTGTTTTTGGTTGTCGAAAAAAGAACATCATGAACGAAGTGGCAAGACTGGGGCATGCGCGGATCGTGCTCATCGCAGACGATCCCGAAAGCAGAGCATCGCTACGCTACAGATGTTGCTGGAAGAAGGTGCAGAAGTGGTTGCAGAGTGGCCGACGCCGAAGACAGCGCGGAAGCCGCGATCGTGCATCTTCCCGATGCAGTGATTTGCGACCTGGACCTTCTGGGTATGGATGGTTTATCTGCTTCAACGTTTGCGTGACCACGAAATACGCGGAAATCTGGCGCCGTCCGTGGTGATCCCGTTGACGGGGCACGACGGCGAAGAGTATCGATTACGCAGCATCGGCGAGGGCTTTCAGCACTTCATGCCGAAGCACGCGCATCCCGATGAACTGGTTTCGCTGATTCAGGACGCGCTCAATGCGCGCGTGGTGACCTGATGAAGTGTTGACTGCGACGACGGTGTGCACCGGCGCTTCACGGCGGCGTTCGGGGCGGGCACGTATCGGATCGAGGAACTGCTGTACTGCCCCGACTACACGGTGAAGGGCACGGCGAGTGCGGGCGTGCCGCCGGGGCGGATCGTCGATGCGAGCCGCAAGGCGCAACTGCCGCGCGTGGTGCTGGATATTCTTCCGCCCGATGAGGCGCGCTTCGAGTCGGCGGCGTGCATCCATCACTTTCTCGCCGATGAACTCTCGCTCACGCCCGATACCAACTAACGCGCTCGTCGGCGTGGCGAATACGCTCGTCACGCGTCTGTCGGGTGGATTGGCGACATGGGCGCGCCGGCTCGAATTCGAGCCGTTCCGGCTGCGCGTGATCGCGACCGCCGGCGCGGGCAAAACGCAACTCGCCGTGCGCGTAATGCGCGATGTGCTGGCCGTCGGCAGAAGCGTGCTCTACGTGTGCTTCAACCGACCGCTCGCGGACCATATCCGTGCGATCGCGCCGAAGGAAGCGAAGATCGCCAACTACCATCAGTTGAGCGCAGCCGTCGCGCGCAATGCGGGCAGTCCGCCGGATTTCAGCCGCCCCGATGTGTTCGCGACGCTGGAAGAGCGCTTCGCCGCCGTGCCCGTGCCCGAGCCCTGGAAAACGGATGTGCTGATTGTCGACGAAGGCCAGGATTTTCAGCAAGCATGGGTCAAATTGCTGGCGCGCTTGCTGAATCCGGACGGCGCGTGGTGGTGGCTCGAAGACCCGATGCAGAACCTCTATTTACGTGAACCGGTCGAGTTGCCCGGCTGGACGATCCTGCGCGAGACGACCAACTATCGCAGCCCGCGCGATCTGCTCGGCTTCATCCGCAAGATCGTGGGGCCGGACGTGCGGCTCGATGCGGGCAGTCCGTTCGACGGCTCGGACGTCAGCATTTCGACCTATGAGGACGGACATCCCGAAGAGGTGGTCGAAGCCACCAAGCGCGCGATCACATACGCGCTGTCGCTCGGTTTTCGCAAGCAGGATATCGCGGTGTTGTCGTTTCGTGGCCGCGAAGGCTCGGCGCTCACGGCGGTCGATCAGCTCGGGCCGCATCGGCTGCGGGTGTTCACCGGCACTACGATCTGTTCGGCAATCCCGAGTACCGCGAGGGCGACGTGCTGCTCGAATCGATCTATCGCTTCAAGGGGCAGTCCGCGCCGTGTGTCGTGCTGACCGAAGTCGATTTCGAAAGCCTCGACGATCAGGCCGCGCGCAAGCTCTTCGTCGGCGCGACGCGCGTGACCATGAAGCTGATCGTGGTCGCGTCCGAACGCGCGGCGCAGGCGCTCGAAGCGCTGCAATAAACGGCCGGACATGGCGACCGCCACCACCGAATCCTCCGTGCAGACGCGCGCCGCGCGTCCCTGGTTCCGCCGGCTCTGGTACGCGGCGGTGATCGGGGTCGCGGTCGCGCCGCCGATCGGCGCGGTGGGCTACATGCTGTATTCCGGGCTGCTCGCGCACGAGACATATCGCTTCGTCGCGTGCCCTACGACGGCCTTTACTGGGATGCCGCGCAGTTTCAGATCGCCTATAAACGCTTCGAGACCCAAGTGCTGATGTATCGCACGGGCATCGACGAGGATACGGAGGCGGTCGGCGTGAGCTATCGCCAGTTGCGCGCGCGGCTCGATCAGGTGTCGGCAGCGAAACGCAGAACAACCGGCAACAGGAAATCCTGCGCCAGTTGCAGACCGCGCTCGATTCGATCCAGCCCGATGTCGACAAGCTCGGCACGGACCGTCAGCGCACCTTGCGCGTAATCGGCGTGATGCGGCAGAACGAGGCGGTCGTGTCGGAACTGGCGAGCAGCCGGCGACTGATGAACGTCGCGGAACGCGAGGCGATCGTGCGCGATTTCGAAGCCAAGCGCAGCTATCTGATCTATGGCGGCGTCATGCTCGGGCTGCTGTCGGCGGCGGCGACCTTGCTGCTTCTGCTCAACGGCTATCGACGCTCGCGGCTCATCGAGCAGCAACGCGCGGCGCTCGCCGCCGAACATCAGGCGACGCGCGCGGCGCGCGAGGCGGGCGTCGCCAAGGACACCTTCCTCGGCATGATCAGCCACGAGTTGCGCACGCCGCTGCATGCGATCGTGTCGTCGGTCGAACTGTTGTCGCTCAACATGCGCGCGGAGGGCGATCGCAAGATTATCGAACGTCTGGAAGCGGGCGCACGTCACCTCGAAGCGCAGATGCGCGATCTGACCGACTACGCGCGTCTGGACGCGGGCAAGCTGGAACTGCGCCTCGCCGTGTTCGATCCGGTGGAACTGCTCGAATCCATCGTCGATGCGAACCTCCCGCCGCGCACACCAAGGGTCTCACCTTGCGCGGCGACTATGCGGGCGAGCACGTGCCGATCGAATCGGACCCGCATCGCGCGCGGCAGATTGTCACCAATCTCGTCACCAACGCAATCAAGTACACGGACGCCGGTTCGGTCGACGTGCATTTTCAGCGCATGGAGAAGCGGCTCGACATCTCGGTGATCGATACCGGGCCAGGCATTTCGCGCAAGCAGTTGCCGCTGATTTTTCAGGAGTTCACGCAACTGGATTCGTCGAGCACGCGGCGTTTCAACGGCGCGGGCATGGGGCTGGCCGGCGTGCGCGGGCTGGTCGATCTGCTGGGCGGCACGATCGAAGTGTCGAGCGAAGTGGGACAGGGCGCGGCGTTTCGCGTGAGTCTGCCCGCGGTGCCGGCAGAACTGGCGCCGCCGCGCGGCGGCGACGACACGAACGCTCCCGCGATGCGCAAGTCGCGCGTGCTGGTAATCGACGAT
>JAQFVJ010000154.1 GCA_029439525.1 Caballeronia sp. BR6202001591004 | reverse complement strand
CCGCCCGAGGACGCGCAAATCGTTGCTGCGTGGCGCGCGCTGGCGGCGCAATCGGCAGGCCCGATCAGTGTCGCGCCGATGCCGGAAATCGACGTGGGCGATCCGCTCGTATCGGACGAGGCGAGCGGGCGCGAGATCGCGGCGCGGAGCAACCGGCGCGTATTGCGCGACTCGTGGCGCATGGCGAGCTTCAGTTCGTTGATCGCGGCGGGTGCGCGCGATGAAGCGCAGCAGGCGCCGCCGGCAGAGGCGCGTCCCGATCACGATGCGCTCGCGAATCTCATCGAACCGAATGCGACGCCGGCGCGCGCGCCGCTCGCGGACGACGATATCCTCGGCTTTCCGCGCGGCGCATCGGCGGGCGATTGTCTGCATCGCATGCTCCAACTCGCGGATTTCACGCAACAGGAAACCTGGAATGCAGCCGCCGAACGCGCGCTGCACGAGCATCCGCTGCCCGCGCCGGAGCCGCTCGCGAAGCGTCTTCAGCCGATGATGCTGCGCCTCGTCGCCGATACCGTCGCAACCGAAATCGCGCCGGGAATGCGGCTGTCGTCGATCGGAATGAAGCGTCGCATGAACGAACTCGCGTTCGTGTTTCCGGCGCGCACGCTCGATTTCGCGGCGCTGCGCAAGCTGCTGTCGGCGCACGGTTTTCCCGATGTCGTGCTCGAATCGGGCGCGCTGTCGGGCTTCATCAAGGGATTCATCGACATGATCGTCGAGCACGATGGCCGCTTCTGGATCATCGACTGGAAATCCAACTATCTCGGCGACACCGCCGCCGATTACGCCGCCGCGCCGCTCGCGAATGCCATGGTGGATCACGCGTATCACCTTCAGGCGCTGCTGTATGTGGTCGCGCTGCATCGCTATCTGCGCGCGCGACTGGCGAATTACGCGTACGACACGCACATCGGCGGCTATCTGTATCTGTTCGTGCGCGGTGTGCGTCCGGACTGGCGCGACGGCGATGCGGCGAGCGGCGTGCATCGCGGACGGGCGTCACTGGCGCTGGTCGAAGCGCTCGATCGGCTGATGTCGGGAGGCACCGCATGAGCACGCTCGACACCACCCCAAAAAAGCAGGCGGAAGCCGCGAACGCTGACGAGAGCAGTGCGCTCGCCGATGGTTTCGCGAGGCGCATCGGCGCGCTCGCCCGTGTCCTGAGCGGCGATGCGCGCGCGGTCGAATGGGCCGAACGTGCCGCGCACGCGATGAGCCGCGCGACCGCGCTCGGCCATGTGTGCCTGCCGCTGGCCGCACTCGCGCGCCGGCACGATGCGCGTTATGCCGAGGCGCGCGATGCGTTGCTGGCGAGCGGCGTCGCGTGTCTGGTGCGTACGGAAGAGCGCGCGGCATCGGCAGATCTGCTGCCGCTCGTCATCGACGAGGACGGGCGGCTCTATCTCGCACGCTACTTCGATTACGAACGCAGGCTCGCGCGGGCGTTGATCGAGCGGGCGCATGGCGCGCGTCCCGATCTGTCGGACGATGAACTGGCGAGCCATGCCGCACGCATCGCGCGCTTCTTCGGACCGCCGGGCGATGGTGACATCGACTGGCAGCGCGTCGCGGCATTCAGCGCGCTGGCGAGCAGACTCACGATAGTGAGCGGCGGGCCGGGTACGGGCAAGACGACCATCGTGGTCGGCGTGCTCGCGTGTCTGCTCGATGCCGCGCCGGACTTGCGCATCGCGTTCGCCGCGCCGACGGGCAAGGCAGCGCAGCGCATGCAGGAAACGCTCATCGAACGCGCGGACAAGCTGCCGCTCGAACTGGCAGAGCGGCTGCCGCGCACGTCGTACACGTTGCAGCGCTTGCTGGGCGTGCTGCCGGACGGCGGCTTCCGGCATCATCGCGACAATCCGTTGCCGTACGACGTGATCGTGGTCGACGAAGCGTCGATGATCGACGTCGCGCTCGCCGCGCATCTGCTCGAAGCGGTCGCGCCGACGAGCCGTCTCGTGATGCTGGGCGACAAGGATCAGCTCGCGGCGGTCGAAGCGGGCGCGGTGTTCGCGGAACTGAGCGCGCGACCTTCGTTCAGCGCGGCGGGGGGCGCGCGGATTGCGAAGGCGCTGGGGATCGATGCAAAGCGGCTGGATACCTTGCAAGCGCTAACGCAGCCAGCGACGCAGCCACGAGGCGAGACGCGTGACTTATTCGACGCACCCGACACGCCGGATGCACAAGCACAACTCGACGACGGCTATGCCGCGATGTTCGACGAATGGGCCGACGCATCCTCGAACGGCGAAGCGCCTGAAACCACCCGCGCGCCCTTCACCGACAGCGTCGTCTGGCTGGCGCGCAACTATCGCTTCGAGCTGGATTCCGACATCGGCCGCCTGTCGATCGCGATCCGCGACGGCGATGAGCCCGCCGCGTTGGCCGCGCTTGACGTCAGGGACGCCGTTCATGAGCCGCGTACCGAACGCGCCGCCGTGCTCTTCGACGATACGCAGCCCGCGCTCTCGGAACGCGTGCTCGCGCGGCTCGTGCGCGGTTTTGCGCCGTACACTAAAGCATTGACCGCCTTGCTCGACACCACGCGCGCCGGCGTGCAGCCGACGCCTGCCGAACAGGCGGCACTCTTCAATACGCTCAATCGCTTCCGTGTGCTGTGCGCGACGCGCAAAGGGCCGCGCGGCGTCGATGAGCTGAACGCGCGCATCGCCGCGAAAGTGCGCGAGCGTTCGAGCATCGCGCTTGCGATGGGTGCGCAATGGTTCGCGGGAAGGCCGGTCATCGTCACGCGCAACAACTATGCACTCGGCCTGTTCAACGGCGATATCGGCATCGCGCTGCCGGGTGCGGACAGCGCGATGCGAGTCGTATTCCGCCATGCCGACGGCTCGCTGCGATACGTGTCGCCCGCCGCGCTGCCGCCGCACGATACGGCGTTTGCGCTGACGGTGCACAAGTCGCAAGGCTCGGAATTCGAGCATGCGGCGCTGGTGCTGCCGGGAACGTTCGTGCGCGTGCTGTCGCGTGAACTCGTCTATACGGCGATCACGCGCGCCAAGCGCAGGGTGGAGATATTCGGCGCGGCAAAAATGTTCGCGCAGTCGGTGGCATCGCCGATCCGGCGCGATTCCGGGCTTGCTGCGAAAATGCAGCGATTAAGTTGAATCGGCTGAATAGGCCGTGCGGGCAACGCGCGGTCGCCCGATCTGCGTAATAAGGAGCCTGACCGATGCCCGACAGCCTCACGGTACCGCCGGCCGTGCGTGCGCAGGGCGCGGCCGGTCAGAACGTCAATAATAAGGTGTCGAGCGCGATTCATTTGCGCTTCGACATCCGCGCGTCGTCGTTGCCGGAGCACATCAAGGCGCGGCTGCTCGTGCTCGACGCGCGTCATGCGCGATGGCGTCGTCGTCATCAAGGCACAGGAACATCGCACGCAGGACATGAATCGCGCGGCGGCTGGCGCGACTCGACGAACTCATCCGTAGCGTCAGCGTGATGCGCAGAAAACGCATCGCGACCAAGCCGACGCGTGCATCGCAGTTACGCCGTGTCGAAGGCAAGCAGCGGCGCGGTGCGATCAAGGCGGGGCGCGCTCCGGTGCGGGGCGATTGAGGTCGAGATCGAGTTCGAGATTACGTCAGGAGGAAAAGCGCTGCGCCAGCGTAGCCAGATCGCGCCGCACCCAGTCCGCGTCGGCGGCGAATTTCTCGTCTGACATGCCGGGCTGGCGGAACAGCGTCAGCGCGACTTCCGCGCCGTCGCCGTTCGCGAACACGCGCAGCGGCACATATATTTCGTCGCTGCTTTCGAGTTGCACCGTGTGATCCACCACGCCGAACGGGTTATGCGGCGTGAAGCGGATCGTCACCGTGCCTTCGGGACCTGCCTTCCGTACGTCGCCAGCCGGCTCCAGCGTGCTCTGCGCAAGTCCGGACGCCCAGCGCAAAAACACTTCGGGACGCCAGATTTCCGAGAACATGCAGTAGTTGCCGATCATCTGAAACATCAGAAGCTGAATCGCCCAGAACTGCGGCCAGTTGATGTGCGTGAGCAGTTCGTGATTCGCCGCGGCGAGGTTATGCGTTTCTTTCCAGAAATCGAAAAGGCGCTCGAAAATGGAAGACGCCCGCGACTGAGCCGACACGATTTCCACCGTCTCGTCATCCTCATTCGCGCTTTCCGTTTCTTCCCCCGTCCAGATGCGGCGCGCGTGCTCGCCGGGAACCGCTTCGGCGCGGGTCATCTGGACATGCATCTGCGGAACGGGAATCTCCATGCCCGCTTCGTCCATTTTGCGCTTGATGCGCAGATTGAACGCCCGCGCGACGCTCCACTGTTGCAGCGGCCAAGTCTTGATCTGCCCTTTCACCACCATCCAGTTCGGATCGAAACGGTCCAGTCCCCACATTTCCACCGGACCGAGCATCTCGCGCCAGTAGCGGAAGTCGGCCATCAGCTCGGCGCCGACTTCGCGGATCATCTGGGTCACGTCGTCGACATCGGCCGTGAACGGCACGCGCACTTCGAACACCGCATAGGCGAAATCGCGCGACAGGTTCTTCACCGTCTTGATCTGCGAAAACGGAATCGCGTGGATCGCGCCCTGGCCGTCGCGCAGGCGCACGGTGCGGATCGTTAGGCTTTCGACGATGCCCGCGTGGCCGCCTTCGACTTCGATCGAATCGCCGACGGAAATCGTGTCCTCGATGAGGATGAAGAGCCCGGTGATCAGGTCCGCGACCAGCGATTGCGCGCCGAAGCCGACCGCGAGACCGATCACGTCCGCGCCTGCCGAAGCGGCGTCACGTTCAGGCCGAGATTGGCCGCCGTGACGATCGCCGCGATCGCCAGCAGTGACACGAACACGACGTGCGCACGAGCGGCAGCATGGTGCGCGCGCATGCTCGGGCCGCCGTCCGCCGCGCCGCGTCGAATCGGGCCTGAGCGCTTCCTGAATGCAGGTGTCGATCAGAATCCACACCAGCCAGACGACGAAGAACGTCGTCACGATCGCGCCGAACGTGTGTGTGATGCCGCGCGCCGCGACGCTTTCCTCGGCCATTTGCGCGATCGAGAATCCCCAAAAGCGCAACGACAGTTCGAGGAACATCAGCCACACGCCAACCACGATCAGCGTGCCGACGAACTTAATCAGCCGTCTCACATAGGCCGACTGACGGCGCGGCTTACGCGATTTCGGCCGCGTGGTGCGCACGACGATTGCCGACAGGAAGAACGCGACGACCAGCAGGCCCGCCGTCGCGATCCCATCTGCAGCACGCTCTCGGACGTGCCGATGCCCGCGAGCGTCGCCACCACCGATGCGCACGCGAGCAGCAGCAGCGGCAACTGCCAGAGAGACGCGACGACTTCGAAGGTCTCGGTCGCGGCCTTGCGCGTGTTGCGCTGCTCGAAGGTGCGGCTTCGGATCAGATGCGCAACCGGCCGCTGGCAAGCCAGCGCGAAGTACGCGGTCAGCCCCGCCGCGCCCATGTTTGGCGAAGGTCGAGATCAGCGCGGACAGATTGGTGCCGAGCTGCTGCGCGACGTCGTAGTTAGAGGCGACATCGCCAAGCGCGCCGAGCGTGCCGATCACGAACAGCAGCCGGCGCGCGCAGGATCAGCAGATTCACTGCGACGCGCCGATGCGCCGAGCCGAACAGCGAGAACATGATGAGGCAGATCGCCGAGAACACCGCGCCCGCGACGGATCGCGTAGGCTGTGACCATCGCAAGCGTGCGGCCGAGCGATTGCGGCACATCCAGTGCGAGAACGTCAGCGCGGCGATGGACGCCACCACGTACGGCGCGACCCGGCGCATCGTGCAGCAGTTCGCGCGTGGTCAGGTTTGAGTGCAGCCCGGCTTCGATGCCGTAGCGCGCGTGCATCCGCCGTTGCAGATAGACCAGCGCAAATGCGCACACGCCCCAGCCGGCGAGCATCGCGAAGTAGAACAGCGTGCCGCCGAACGGCTCGCGGCTCTGGCTCGTGATGATCGTAAACAGCTCGTTGCCCGCCGCGTTGAAGCGTCCGCCCCAGTATGCGATTGGCGTCTTGCCGCGCTTGATGTCCGCTTAGACGTTGGTGAGCGCCGAGGCGATCGTGCCCAATAGCCCCGCGTTCTGCGTAATGCGCGCGACTACCGACGAGGCCGTCGAGGTAGCCGGTGCGGCCGCGCCGGTGGCTGCGTCCCGTGCCGGTTGCGGTCGCGGCGGCATCCGCGCCGGACGCGGGTTGGCCTGCTTCAGCGGCGCGTTTCGGATCGCGGAGCTTCTTCAGCTGGCCGACGAGCGCGCCGCGCTGGCGATCGCTGTCGAACGTGGAAATAATCGTGTCGAGCGAGCGGACCATGTCGGCATTCGACACGGCGGGAGCGGACGCGCCGGCGGCCAGCTTGATCAGTTCTTCGAGCGACGGCAGCGTGAGCCGATGGCGTGGCGAATGTGCAAAGCGCGAGCGACGCAAGCAGCACGGCTCGCTCTGCCGCGCGCCGCAAGGACATCGGTGCGATGTTCCGGCCTGCCGTTCGCGTCCGGAGCGCGAGGACAGCCATCCAAAAGATCGCGACGATCGCCCACCCGCCGCGTTGCGCGAGCTTGCGTGACTTAATGACGGTCTCGATTTTTTTAAAAGACCGCCAGTTTAGCCGCTGCAACAATGCGGCCGCTCGATGCGGTGTAACCGAATGTTAAGCAACGATGGCTCCTGGTCACTTGTCCATGTCCGTGCGTGCGCCGCTGGAATCGGCGGCGGGGCTGCCCGACGCCTGCATACCGGCCTGCCCGGCCGCTTGCGTGCCCGATGCGCTGCTGCTCGTCGCGGACCACTCCTGCAACTTGCGTCCCGCCGACTGCAGACCCGCGCCAGTCGCGCTCGCGGCATTCGCGAAATTCGCCCGCGCGGACGCCGCGACGCTGCTCGGGCCGGTATCGACCCGGCGTTGTCAAAGTTCTGCTGCGCCGATTGTTTGGCCGCATCGACCTTCTGGCCGACATAGCTCGCCGCCTGATCGAATTTCTGGTTGTTCTGGCTCGCCAGGTTGCTGAAGGCGCCGGCGGCCTGCGCGCCCGAAGTTCGGCTCGCGGGACGCAACCTACGCGGACATTCCGGTCGACGACGCCGTCCACCGACGGCAACTTCGTCACCGCGCCCGCGTGGCCCGCGTATCCAGCGTGGATTCGCCAGTTCCTTGCGTTGCTGGGAATATACATCGAGCTTTGAAGGGCCGTTGCGATCGACAGCCGCTCGTCAGAGCGGCTTTGGCATGCGCTTTCCTGCATGCAATAGAGTAACGACTCTACATTTTTTAGGAGGACTTCTTTCTGGTTTTGGGATGATGCGGCCTGCCATATATTCGCGGTCAGTCTCGCACCCTCCCATCGAAGTCCAACATGATTTTCATGAATCTTGCAGTCGCCCTTGCCGCAGGGCTGATGTTGTTCGAGCCGTTTACCCGCGCACCCGTCTCCCGTTTCACCACGCACCGCATGCGCCGCAATCTGGCCACGCGCTTATTCTCAGGCAGGCATCGCTTTTTTTGCCGCACTGCTCATCGGCACGAGCGAGCCGCCGCCCGAAACCATCTCTCCCTGTCTTTGTTCTGCCGCCAGCATTTACTGGGTCATTCGCGGCAAGCGTCTGTTGCGTCAGCGGCGCGTCTTCAACGACCTGCATTGAGCATCGCTTCGGGCGGCGCGATCTGCGTCGCCCACATCGGGTGTGCTTCGCGTCCGCTCCCCCGCTTCCCTCCGTTTCGTCCGATGCCTCGCGCGTCGTGTTTTCGCTGTTTCGAGGCCAATAGCAAACTACAAGGGTTTTCCCGTTGAGCACAAGCACAATTGGGGTTTTCGTTACTGCATGCTGCAATGCCATCGGTGCGCGTAAGAAGGTGAAGCACTGCGGTACTACAATCGGTCATGTTGGGCCAATAGCCCGGACC
>JAQFVJ010000153.1 GCA_029439525.1 Caballeronia sp. BR6202001591004 | reverse complement strand
GACACCGCTGTTCACCACGCGCATGTCGGCGGCCGCCGTCATCGACAGCCTGCGCGCGTACATGTCGCGGATTCTCGCGCCGCGCGCGACGCTGCACGGCGTGTTCATCGACATTCTCGGCATGGGCGTGCTGCTTACCGGCGACTCCGGTCTCGGCAAAAGCGAGCTCGGCCTGGAACTCATCAGCCGCGGTCACGGTCTCGTCGCTGACGATGCGGTAGATTTTGTGCGCCTGGGTCCTGATTTCGTTGAGGGACGCTGCCCGCCTCTTCTGCAGAATCTGCTCGAAGTGCGCGGCCTCGGACTGCTCGACATCAAGACGATCTTCGGCGAAACCGCCGTACGCCGGAAGATGAAGCTCAAGCTGATCGTGCAACTGGTGCGCCGTCCCGACGGCGAATTCCAGCGCTTGCCGCTGGAAAGCCAGACGGTCGACGTGCTCGGCCTGCCGATCAGCAAGGTGACCATTCAGGTGGCGGCGGGCCGCAACCTCGCCGTGCTGGTCGAGGCCGCCGTGCGCAACACGATTCTCCAGTTGCGCGGCATCGATACCTTGCGCGATTTCATGGAGCGTCAGCGCCTCGCGATGCAGGAGTCAGTTCCTGGGCAAGCTGATCTGAGCCGCAGCGCCGGCGTTGCGAGCGCCGAAATCAGATCGATCGTAGGTGCTAAGATTAAGTGAACGAGTCGAAACCCATGCGTATCATTTTGATCACCGGCATTTCCGGCTCCGGCAAATCGGTTGCGCTCAACGCGCTCGAAGACGGCGGCTATTATTGCGTCGACAATCTGCCGCCGCGCTTTCTGCCCGATCTCGCCGCGTATCTCGCGAGCGAAGGACAGCAGCGGCTCGCGGTCGCCATCGATGCGCGCTCGAGCCTTTCGCTCGACGAAGTCCCTGATATCATCAACCGCCTCTCGCGCGATTACGATCTGCGCGTGCTATTCCTCAATGCCAGCACGCAATCGCTGATTCAGCGTTTCTCCGAGACGCGCCGCCGTCACCCACTGTCCGGATCGCCGGTTCAGGAAGCCAACGTCGGCATGCTGAACTTGCTGGGCGAAGCGATCGAGCGCGAACGCGAACTCGTCGAGGGTCTCACCGAGTATGGATATCAGATCGACACCAGCAATCTGCGCGCGAACGTGCTGCACGCGTGGGTCAAGCGCTTCGTCGAAACCGCCGCCGCCGATTTCACGCTGATGTTCGAATCGTTCGGCTTCAAACGCGGCATTCCGCTCGACGCCGATCTCGTCTTCGACGTGCGCACGCTGCCGAATCCCTATTACGATCATCAACTGCGGCCGTTCACAGGACTCGACAAGCCGATCATCGACTTTCTGTCCGCGCAACCGGCCGTCGGCGAGATGATCGACGATATCGACGCGTTCGTCGACAAATGGCTGCCGCGCTTTCGCGACGACAACCGCAGTTATCTGACTGTCGCGATCGGCTGCACGGGCGGCCAGCATCGCTCGGTGTATATCGCCGAAACGCTTGCGGCACGTTTCAGCCACGATGCCACCGTGATCGTGCGGCATCGCAATGCGCCCATCCCCGTGGATGAGAGCGCGACTCAACCGCGAACCTGATCGCCGCGCCGGCGGTCACTCTGGATGGAGGCGCGCGATGTCCTCGCCATTCGATCTCAACGACGTGCCGCTGTTTCCGCTCCACACCGTGCTGTTTCCCGGCGGGCTGCTGCCGTTGAAGATTTTCGAGGCGCGCTATCTGGATATGGCGCGCGGCTATCTGCGCGAAAAGACACCGTTCGGCGTGTGTCTGTTGAAGAGCGGGCACGAAATCGCGTCGCCGGGCGATCCGTCGGTGCCGGAGAACATTGGCTGCCTCGCGGAGATCGCGGAATGCGATGTCGATACGTTCGGACTTGCTCGTGCAGGCGCGCGGCACGCAACGCTTCAAGTCGCGCGATCACCGCGTCGAGCCGAGCAATCTGCTGGTTGGTGAAGCCGAACTCATCGGCGACGATCAGCCGTTACAGGGCGCCGAGACGCTCGCCAAGTTCGGCGCATGCGCGGAAGTGTTGGAGCGCATCACTTGTATACGTTCAGGGAGCGCGAGCCGCAGAACTTGCCTTTCGTCGAACCGTTTCTATTCGATGACCCGACGTGGGTATCGAATCGTCTCTCCGAAATCCTGCCGATCCCCATGCGCGCGCGACAGAAGCTCATGGAGTTGATGGACGCCAGCGCCCGTATCGATGTCGTACATCACTACATGCAACATCATCAGCTTCTGTAGTTTTCGAAGCGTCAGATCAGCGAGCCGGTCAGCGCGTCCAATAGCTTGCGCACCGGCGCAGGCACGCCATACGCATCGATGCGCGCGAGCGGCGCCCACACGGTTTGCGCATCGTTCAATTCGCGCGGGGCACCGGTCGTTTCGCCGAGCCGCGGTTCGATATCCAGCTTGAAATGCGTGAACGTATACGAGAACGGCGTGAGACGCTGCAATCTGGCATCGCCGCCGAAGCTGTGCGCGACCGCCGCCAGCGCGGATTCGTCGGCGGCTTCCGGCAGACTCCACAAGCCGCTCCAAATGCCCGTCGGCGGGCGCTTCTCGAGCAGGATCGAGTCGCCGTCCCTCAGCACCAGCATCCATGTCTTGCGCGTCGGCACCACCTTTTTCGGGCGCGCGGCGGGCAATGCGCGCTGACGTCCTTCGACATTCGCCACGCAATCCGATGCGAACGGACAGCGCACGCAATCCGGCTTACCGCGGACGCACAGGGTCGCGCCGAGGTCCATCAGGCCTTGCGTGTAGGCGGTCACTTCGTCCTTGTTCGCGGCATCGGGCAACAGCGATTCCGCGAGCTTCCACATCGCGCTTTCGATTTTCTTCTCGCCCGGAAAGCCCTTGACACCGAACGCGCGCGCGAGCACGCGCTTCACGTTGCCATCGAGAATCGTCGCGCGTGCGCCGAATGCAAACGATGCCACCGCCGCCGCTGTCGAGCGCCCGATGCCCGGCAATTCCGCGAGTTCATCGACGGTTTGCGGAAACGCGCCGCAGTGTTCGTATGCGACGACCTGCGCGCAGCGATGCAGATTGCGCGCGCGCGAGTAGTAGCCGAGTCCGGCCCACAAGGCCATTACATCGTCGATGGGGGCATCCGCGAGTGCGGTTACGGTCGGAAAGCGTTCGAGGAAACGCGCGTAGTAGGGGATGACCGTCGAAACCTGCGTCTGCTGGAGCATGATTTCCGACAGCCAGATGCAATACGCATCGCGCGTGTTCTGCCACGGCAGATCGTGCCGTCCGTGGATGCGTTGCCATGCGATGAGGCGCGACGAGAAGTCATTGAGCTGGAGCATCGGAAATTAGCGCTGGTGGGCGCTCTGATCAGCGCTGACATTGCAGACAGTAATACGTTGATCGCTGTCCCTGAACGATCTGTTTGATCGCCGTTCCGCATACATGGCACGGCAACCCGGCGCGATCATAAACGAAATAGTCGAGCTGAAAGTACCCCGACTCCCCGTTGCTGCCGACGAAATCGCGCAAGGTGCTGCCGCCTTTGTCGATGGCCGCCGCGAGCGTCACGCGCACGGCATCGGCAAGCAGGTCATAGCGCACGAGCGAGACGCGCCCTGCCGCCGTGGTCGGACGGATGCCCGCGCGAAATAGGCTCTCCGATGCATAGATATTCCCCACGCCCACGACGATATCGCCCGCGAGCAGCGCCTGCTTGACGGACACCTTTCGGCCGCGCGTCGCACGAAATAGCGTCGCGCCCGAAAATTCCGGCGAAAACGGCTCGACGCCCAGCCCCGCGAGCAGGGGATGATCGAGCACATCGCCGTCGGCGCGCGGATGCCAGAGAATCACGCCGAAGCGACGCGGATCGCGGAAGCGCAGAATGAAGTCGTCGAACACGATATCGACGTGATCGTGCTTCGCGGCTTCCGGCGGGCGCGAGACGTGACGCAACACGCGCAGGGTGCCGGTCATGCCGAGATGGATGATCAGGCAGCCTTCGACGGTTTCGAACAACAAATACTTGCCGCGCCGTTCGACTTTCTCGATCTTCAGCTTCGCGAGCGTGCTGGCGAGATGCGCCGGAATCGGCCAGCGCAGCGCGGGTGTGCGCACGTCGACATGCTCGACGCGCCGCTCGGCGACATACGGTTCGATCCCTCGGCGGGTGACTTCGACTTCCGGCAGTTCTGGCATTTTTCCTGGAGAGCATCTTGGCATCTTGCTAAAGCGTTTGTGCCGGTATTTTAGCGACCGCGTTACAATCAACTGAAACATCGTCTGGATTTCCATGAACCCGTCCGTCACGAAGCTGTTTACGAAGTGTCAGGCCGGCTCGACGCGTTCGTTCGTCATGCCGATGTCGCGCATCGCCGGTGCGGCGACATTCGCACTGGCTGCGCTCGCGTTCACGCCGGCGCATGCACAAAATCCCGACTCATCGCCCGTGCCTGCCGGAGACTCGGCCGGGAACGATCAAGCCGCCGCGCAGAATGCGGCCGATCTGCTCACCGCGCCCGTCAGCGGCGACGAGAAGCAGAACCTGCCCGACGTCGCGCTGTCCAGTCAGATCGTCTTCCAGGTATTGGCGGCGGAAGTCGCACTGCAACGCGGCCAGCCCGCGCCCGCTTACCAGACCTATCTCGCGATAGCGTGCGACACGCACGATCCTCGTTTCGCGCAACGCGCGACGGAAATCGCCATTGCCGCGCAAAACCCGAACGATGCGCTGACCTCCGCGCAATTGTGGTCGCAATACGCGCCGCATTCGGAGCACGCATCGCAGTTGAGCGCGTCCTTGCTGATCGTCGGCGGCAAGCCGGAAGACGCGAAGCGGACGCTTCAGCGCGAACTCGCCAAGGTATCGTCCCATCAGCGCGGCGACACCATCCTGTCGCTGCAGAGCCTGCTTGCGCGCGGACCGAACCACATCGGCGGATTGAATGTGCTCAAGGAGCTGACCGCCAACGATCAGAACCTGCCGGAAACGCAACTCGCACTCGCTCGTCAGCAATTGCTGGCGGACGATCAGCCGGGCGCGAAGGCATCGCTCGAAAAAGCGCTTCAATTGAAGTCCGATTACCTACCCGCCGCGATGACGCTCGCGGGCATGGGACCGGAAGAGTGTAAGGAAGGCATCGCGTCGTTCGAGAAGTATGTCGACAAGAATCCGAAGTCGCACGATGCGCGGCTCGCGCTGGCGCAGTTGTATCTGGCCTCGGACCGGTTCGACGATGCGCAGAAGCAGTTCGAGATCGTACGTAAGAGCGGCCCGAAGGACCTGACGCCGATCATGGCGCTCGCGCTCATCAACATCCAGAAGAAGCAGTACGACCGAGCTCAAGACTACCTGAACCAGTACGCAAAGCAAGCGCAGAACACGCCGGGCGCCGATCCGGGTCAGGCGTATATCTACCTCGCGCAGATGGCGCTCGAGCAGAAGCAGGACGATGTCGCGAGCCAGTGGCTCGACCGGATTCCGCGCACGAGCCAGCAGTACTTGCCCGGGCAGATTACGCGTGCGCAGATTCTCGCCAAGCAAGGCAAGGTGGACGAGGCGCGTACGCTGATCAACAGTTTGCAAAGCTCCGATCCGCATGACCTGGCGCTGCTGGCGCGTACGGATTCGGCCATTCTGTTCGAGGCGCATCGCTATCAGGAAGCGGAAGACAACTTCGCCAAGGCCGTGCATGCGTTCCCCGACGATCCCGACCTGATCTACGACTACGCGATGGCCGCGGAGAAGAACGGCCATTACGACCTGATGGAAACGCAGTTGCGCCAGTTGATGAAGCTGGAGCCGAACAATCCGCAGGCGTACAACGCGCTCGGCTATTCGCTTGTCGATCGCAATCAGCGGCTCGATGAAGCCGTGAAGTTGATCGAAAAGGCCGTGTCGCTCGCGCCGAACGATGCGTTCATCATGGACAGTCTCGGCTGGGCGCGCTTCCGTCAGGGCAATGCCGCGGAGGCCGAGAAGATCTTGAAGAACGCCTATAATTTTCAGCCCAACGCCGAAATCGGCGCGCATCTGGGCGAAGTGCAATGGAAGTCGGGCCAGCAGGATCAGGCGCGTGCGATGTTCCGGCAAGCGCAGAAGCTCGAACCCGATAACGACACGCTCGTCAAAACGCTCAAACGACTTCAGGTAAATCTGTGATGGCCTTCGATTTTCTCGCCGGCGCGCCGCTACGCCTTGGCGCGCTGGGCTTCGCGGCCGTCGCCGCGCTCGTGTTGTCGGGTTGCGCCGTTCAACGCACGCCGACGCCCACCACGACCAATGCATCGAATTCGCTTTCGACCCAGACGATGCGTGCGTACCACGGCCGCTTCGCCGTGACGTACAACGATCAGCAAGGCGTGCAGCGCAATGCCTACGGCAACTTCGACTGGCAAGAAAATAGCGATACCGTGACGCTGCAATTGCGCAATCCGCTCGGCTCGACCATGGCGATCGTCACGTCGTCGCCGTCGCTTGCGACGCTCGAATTGCCGAATCGTCAGCCGGTGAATGCGGATACCGTGTCCGAGCTGATGCAGAACACGCTCGGCTTCGCGCTTCCCGTCGAAGGCCTGCGCTACTGGCTGCAGTCCTCGGCGGCGCCTAATTCGCGCGCAAAGACCGAACTCGATCCCGATTCGAACAACGGCCGCCCGAAGCAGATCAAGCAGGACGGCTGGACGATCGACTATGTCGCCTACGCCGACGATGCCCCCGCGACCGGCGTGAAGCGCGTGAACCTGTCGCGCCGCGAGCCGTCGCTGAACATCAAGCTCGTGCTCGATCAATAACCTCGCCGCATCTTCTGCTAGCATCACGCATGACCGCTTCCGACGATTCGCTTCGCAACTGCCTCGCGCCCGCGAAGCTGAACCTCTTCCTGCATATCACGGGCCGTCGTCCGGACGGCTTTCACTCGCTGCAGACCGTCTTCCAGTTGCTCAACTGGGGCGATCTGCTGCACTTCTCGCGTCGCGACGACGGCGTCATCACGCGCAAGACCGACGTGCCCCGGGTCCCTGAAGCAGACGATCTCGTCGTGCGAGCCGCGCGCCTGCTCAAGCAGCACACGGGCACGCGTTACGGCGTGGAAATCGAGATCGACAAGCGTCTGCCGATGGGCGCAGGCCTTGGCGGAGGAAGTTCTGACGCGGCGACGACGCTTTTGGCGTTAAATCGTCTCTGGGGACTTGCGCTTTCGCGTGAGGTTCTGCAGAATCTCGGGCTGCAACTCGGCGCCGACGTGCCGTTTTTTGTCTTCGGGAAAAATGCCTTCGCAGAAGGCGTAGGCGAAGCGTTACAGGCAGTGCAACTGCCCAAGCGTTTCTTCCTGGTGGTGAATCCTGCTGTGCACGTCCCGACTGCTGCGATTTTTTCCGAAAAAAGCTTGACGCGAGATACGAAAGTAGCGAAAATAGTTGAATTTCTAGCGCAGCAAAGGTTAGATAACTGGCCTGACAGCTTCGGTCGTAACGACATGCAAGCTGTAGTCGTAGAAAAGTACGTGGAAGTTGCACAGGTGCTCGAGTGGTTTTCCAATCTCACACCGACGCGAATTACAGGTTCTGGAGCAAGCGTGTTCGCCGCTTTCGTCAGCAAGGCCGAAGCAGAGATGGCGCAAGTCAAACTCCCGGCAAGCTGGAAAAGCGTTGTCACAGCGAGTCTGGATTCCCATCCTCTCTTCGCCTTCGCGTCATAAGGTTTTGTTTTGTCGGGTATGTCCTATACTTCCCTTCCGGCAAGATTCAAAGTTAGTGTAGGGGAGTCGCCAAGTTGGTCAAGGCACCGGATTTTGATTCCGGCATGCGAGGGTTCGAGTCCTTCCTCCCCTACCATATCTTCTCGTTTGTATTCCTCTCGCCTCCAGCCGCAGACAGGTGCACGATGAGCAGTCACGGCCTGATGGTTTTTACTGGCAACGCCAATCCCGCGCTTGCACAGGAAGTCGTCAAAATCCTTGGAATCCCCCTCGGCAAAGCGATGGTCAGCCGCTTCTCAGACGGCGAGATCATGGTCGAGATTCAGGAAAACGTGCGAGGCAAGGACGTATTCGTTCTGCAATCTACTTGCGCGCCGACGAACGATAACCTAATGGAACTGATGATCATGGTCGATGCGCTCAAGCGCGCATCCGCCGGCCGGATCACCGCAGCCATCCCCTACTTCGGTTATGCGCGTCAGGATCGCCGTCCGCGTTCCGCGCGAGTGGCCATCTCGGCGAAGGTCGTCGCGAACATGCTGGAAATTGCCGGCGTCGATCGCGTCATCACCATGGACCTTCACGCCGACCAGATTCAAGGTTTCTTCGACATCCCCGTCGACAATATTTACGCCACGCCCGTTTTGTTCGGCGATCTGCGCAAGCCGAACCATGACCATCTGCTGGTCGTGTCGCCGGACGTCGGTGGCGTGGTGCGCGCGCGCGCGCTCGCCAAACAGTTGGACACGGATCTCGCGATCATCGACAAGCGTCGTCCGA
Source organism: Caballeronia sp. BR6202001591004 (assembly GCA_029439525.1). Lineage (GTDB taxonomy): Bacteria > Pseudomonadota > Gammaproteobacteria > Burkholderiales > Burkholderiaceae > Caballeronia. The sequence continues at coordinate 1,372 of JAQFVJ010000153.1, read as the reverse complement.
AGGCGAATGTCGCCGAAGTGATGAACATCATCGGTGAAGTCGAAGGGCGCACGTGCGTCATCATGGACGACATGGTCGATACCGCCGGCACGCTGTGCAAGGCCGCGCAAGTGCTGAAGGCGCGCGGCGCGAAGCAGGTCTTCGCATACGCCACGCACCCGGTGCTGTCGGGCGGCGCGGCGGAACGCATCACCGCGTCGGAGCTGGACGAGCTGGTCGTGACGGACACCATTCCGCTGTCGGGCGAATCGCTCGCATGCGCGAAGATTCGCCCGCTGTCGAGCGCGGGCCTGCTCGCGGAGACGTTCTCGCGTATCCGTCGCGGCGATTCGGTCATGTCGCTGTTCGCCGAGAGTTGAAACAGTTTTAGAAGCATTGGCAAAGAACGCGAAGCTCACGCTTCGCGTTCTTTGCATAATCGGTGTGAACGGACGGATGAAGGTTCACATCGCTCGTTGTGGGATCACACTTTTTCGATGATCCCGGTTTCCCTGCCTGGTCGCGGGCAGATCAAGGAGTCAACTATGAAAGTCGTCGCTTTCGAGCGTAACAAGCAAGGTACGGGTACGAGCCGCCGCCTGCGTAACTCGGGCAAAACCCCGGGTATCGTGTACGGTGGTGGGGATGTTCAACTGGTCGAACTGGACCACCACGCCCTGTGGCACGCCCTGAAGAAAGAAGTGTTCCATTCGTCGATTCTCGACCTGGAAGTGGCTAGCAAGTCGCAACAAGTTCTGCTGCGCGACGTACAATACCACCCGTTCAAGCAGCTCGTGCTGCACGTGGACTTCCAGCGCGTCGACGCGAAGAAGAAGCTGCACACCAAGGTGCCGCTCCACTTCATGAATCAAGAGACCAACCCGGCCGTCAAGCTGTCGGGCGCGGTGATTACTCACGTCGTGACGGAACTGGAAGTGGAATGTCTGCCTGCAGATCTGCCTGAGTTCCTGGAAATCGATCTGGCGAAGATCGAAGCCGGTCAGACGATGCACGCGAAGGACATCCCGCTGCCGAAGGGCGTGAGCCTGACGATCGCGATCGACGCAGAAAACCCGGTGGTGGCTTCGGCGACCATTCCGGCTGCTGTCGTGTCCGAAGAGGGCGAAGGCGAAGCAGCGGAAAGCGGTGAAACGCCGGCTGCGGAGTAAGCTTCACACAGTCTATCCTCTCGATCCGTTCTCGCGAACGATCGACGTGACTCGCCGGAGCCCAAGCCCGGCGGGTTTTTTTCGTTGTCCGCCCAGCATAGACGCAATCTTGTAGGGCAAGTTCTACCATGAGTTGAACAGAGCGAATGAAGCGAAGCGCAACTGCGAGAGGGTGACCAAAATCGTGGGGAGGAAGCGTGGAGCGAAACCGCGAGCCGATGGAC
>JAQFVJ010000152.1 GCA_029439525.1 Caballeronia sp. BR6202001591004 | reverse complement strand
GTTCGCCTGCGCACCGCCGACAGCAGTTGCTCACCTTCGGTATCGGGCAGATTCATTTTGCCCATGACCCGTGTCTAAACATAGATATGGGGCTAATTCAATGACGCACTGCACTAGGCGACATGCGCATCGTTCGATGGCAAATATTCGCGGCTGGGGCTGCGCGATGCGCTGGCGCAAACCGGCGTCAAGCTCGCTTGAGCGAGACTGAGCGCGCTGCTTCGCGCGATCGACGAAGAAATGCCGCGCCAGATGGCTCTGATCGAAGAAGCCCACTTCCGTCGCGACGATCGGCCCCGGCACGCCCGCGAGCAACAAGGTCTGCGCGCGCCCCACGCGCAACTCGCACAGATACCTGTACGGCGAGGACCCCGACCTGCTCGCGAAACACCGTCGCGAAACGCGACACGCTCAGCGCCGACAGATCCGCCAGTTGCGCGAGGCTCACCGCCTTGTCGAAATTGGCTTCGATATAGGCAAGCGCATCGCCGAGATTGGCCTGGCGATTCGTCTGATTCATGGCACGGTCTCCGACGTCACCGATTCCGCGTGCGCGCGTTGATCGCGCTGGAATCGCCGGATGGAAAACGAATCGAGGGCGATCTCCGTGCAACCGGTATCGAACAGTTCGGCCAGTGTCTCGCCACCGCCCGGGCCGATCTGAAAACCCGAGCCGCTGGAGCCAAACGCGTAGAATAGGCCGTCCGCCTTCGAACTCAGACCGATCACCGGCTCCGAATCCGGCAGATAGCTCTCCACGCCGCTCCATACGCGAATCACATGCAGCGGTCGCATCGCGGGCACCATGCGACGGAACTGCGCCATCTATGCGACGGTGTTCTGCGGCAGCACGGAAGCGCGGCGCGTGTCGGCATCGGCCGGACCGGGCACGCCGCCGCGCATCCGAACGCGGGCGCCGCCAGTCGCGGATTCGCGTGACCATCGAGCGACGAGATCGATGCGGCAAGCACATCGCGGCCGAGAAATGGAAAGCGCCTGAACATGGCCGCGCCTTCGATCACTTCGAGATCAAAGCCGTAGGTGCGCGCATCGGCGACGTAGCGATGAAAGGAAAGTATTCGGCATCGTGCGCGTGATAGCACACGCGCGTATGGCCCGATGCGAGGAATTCGAAATCCTCACCCACCAGTTCCTTCGAGCGATTCCAGATGGGGCGCGCACAATTCGACATCGCGAGTTGCGCGCGCGCCCTTGCCGACGCACGCCGCCGAAGTTCACGCTGCTCGCTTTTTGGCCGGTCAGATCGCGTTCGAGCAGAATCACCGAACGCTTGCGTCGCGCGAGAAAGAAGGTAGTCGTCGTGCCAACGATGCCGCCGCCGATCACGATTACATCGGCACGCGCGTTGGCGTTCATTCGGCCGTCTCCATGTCGGTTTGCGTGGCGGTGTCGGTCGAGATCGCCATCGGCAGCGGCTTGACAAGCGCCTGTCCGTGCAGGCTTCCGACCGCTTCGAGCGGAATGCGCGCCTCGGCCGCGATCACTTCGGCGCCTGCATGTGCGCAGAAGCGCCCCTGGCATCGGACCATGCCGACGCGCGAGAACGCGCCTTCGCGCGATTGGCTTCCTGCGCGCCCATGTCGTTGACGACGCGGCGCAATTCGCCCGCAGTAATGGGCTTCGCAACGGCACACGATGGTGTCATCGGGCGACTGCGCGGCGAAGCGCGCGGGCACGGAAAGGCGGCGCGCAAGCCTGCAGCGAAGCACGTGAAGCGGCTCAGTTGCGTGCGCAGTTCGGCAGCCCTCCGACACATCCTTCGATACGCCGAGATCCTTCAACGCGGCCAATGCCGCGAGACGTCCCGCGTGTTCAGCGGCATCCGCGCCGCGCACGCGTGCGCCGTCGCCGGCGACATAGACGTGCTTCAACGCTGCTGCGGTCGTCTTCATCGGCGGAGGGGATCCATTTTGCTGCAAAGCTTCGTCGAAGCGGAACGCGCAGCCCGCGAGATCGGCGAGTTGCGTTTCCCAGCGCAGGTGATAGCCGAGGCATCGCATTTCACGTCAAGCATCGCGCCGTCAGCTTTTTTGACGTGCACGCCCTGCACGCCGTGTTCCGCCGTGCCGTCGATAGCAACCGGTATGATGCCGCGATGCACCGGCACGCGCGTATCCTTCAACACGCTCATCAGCGCGATGCCCTTCCCTTGCGCAGCGCGGACGGAGTCGCCAGCAGTTACGGCAACGCACACACGCGCTGCGTGAACGTCGAGGTATCGAGCACGGCGCCGACCGTCGCGCCCGCCTTCACGTATTGCGCGGCGACGAGATAGAGCAGCGGACCGGTGCCCATCATCACGACACGCGAGCCGATCGCGCAGCCCTGCGACTTCAACGCGACCTGCGCGCCGCCGAGACTGTAGGTGCCCGCGTGATGCCATCCCGGCACGGGCATCAGCCGATCCGTCGCACCGCTGCAAATGATGAGCGCATCGAATGCGATCCTGCGCGAACGCGTGCCGCTCACCACATGCACCGCATTCGGTTCGATGTTCCATACGAGCGTGTCCGGCACGTAGTCGATCTTCGCGCGTAACGCGTCGAAGTCGTTGTGCAAATTGTGCGCGTGTTCGGCTTCGGTACCGTAAAGTGTTTTATACGAACGCGTGAAGCCTTCCGGCTGACGCCGATAAATCTGCCCGCCGTCGCGCCGTCCTTCGTCGATGACGATCGGACGCAGGCCCTTTTCCACCAGCACCTGCGCCGCGCGCGCGCCCGCCCCGCGCCGATAACGATCACACTCGCGGCCCCTCCGTCAGCGCCTCGGCACGCGTCACGATCGACATGCCTTCGGCCGCCGGCGTAGTGCAGGCGCGCATGCGATCGCCCTGTGCGGTCCACACCCAACAGTCCTGTCAGGCGCCCACCACGCAGAAACCGGCGCGGCGGCCATCGCCGAATTCGGAATCACGCAAGGTGTCCTGGGAGGTGAGCAGCGTGACCATCAGCGTGTCGCCTTCGGCGGCGAGCGCGCGTTTGCCGTCGATGACGATCTCGAAGGTCCTGTGTCCTTTTTCCGCCACGCGCACGAAGCGTCCGCTCATGCCGTCACCGTTTCGGTCGACTGCATGCGCATCAGATCTTCCGCGCTGTGATGGCACAGAATGTTCGCGCCCGACGGCAACTTCTTGACGGCAGGCGGCGTCACATTGCACTTGCCGTCGATGCGCGCCGTGCAGCGCGAACGGAAGCACAGTTCGTGCGCGCCGCTTTCCGGTCCGAGCGCGGGCAACGCGGCAAGCGCGGTCGCGCGACGCGAATCGAGCCAGCCGGGTTGCATTGCAATTCGGGCACGGAATCGACCAGCAAACCCGTGTACGGGTGATACGAGTGATACGGCGGATGCGACAGCGCATCGCGCTGACCCGCTTCGACGCACTGGCCCGCATACAGCACGATGACTTCATCGCAGATGGCGCGACCGGTCGAGATATCATGGCTGATGAACATGTATGATACGTTCAGTTCGCGCCGCAATTCCGCGAGCAATTCGAGAATCGCCGCGCCGACAACCGTATCGAGCGCGGACGTCACTTCATCGCAGAGAATGAGTTCGGGTTTGGCGGCGAGCGCGCGGGCCAGATTCACGCGCTGCTTCTGTCCGCCCGACAGACCGCCCGGCTGAGGCTTCGCAATCAACGCGGGCAGCTTCACCAGATCGAGCAGTTCGAGCATGCGCTTTTGCGCCGCCGCGCCGCGGGCCGTGATAGAAATTCATCGGCCGCGCGAGAATATCGGCGATGGTGCGGCTCGGGTTCAGTGCGGTATCCGCGTTCTGAAACATGATCTGCACGCGGCGATATTGCTCCAACGTGCGCTCGGAGAACTTCGCGGGCAGCGGCTTGCCGTCGAGCAGCACATCGCCGCACGCACGATCGACCAGCCCCGCGACCACGCGCGCGCGTCGTCTTGCCCCAACCCGACTCGCCGACCAGCGCGAGCACTTCGCCCTTCTTCACCGTGAAATCGACACCCTTGACGATCTCGACCACCGGATCGGGCACGCTCCCTGCGGTGACGCACAAGCCTTTCACTTTGATCATGTTCGACATCAGTGCCTCCGGTTCGCACGCGCGCCGTGACGGCGCATGCTGTCGATGAGCAGATTCACGCCGACGGTCAGCGTCGCGATGGCGACGGCCGGCATCAGCACGGCGGGCGCGCCTTCCGCGAGACCGCCGATGTTCTCGCGCACCAGCGACCCCCAGTCCGCGTTCAGCGGCTGCACGCCGAGACCGAGGAAGCTCAGGCCCGACAGCAGCACGATGTAGACGTAGCGCAGGCCGAAGTCCGCGAGCATCGGATGGATCATGTTGGGCAGCACTTCGACGCGCGCAATGTAGAACAGCTTCTCGCCGCGCGCTTTCGCCCCTGCACGTATTCGAGCGTCATGATGTTCACCGCGAGCGAACGCGAGATGCGGAACGCGCCGGGAATGTAGGCGACGGCGGCGACGGTCATCAGCATCGGAATGGACGAGCCGGATGCGGCCACCACGACGAGCGCGAGAATCTTGCTCGGAATGGAGATGAGCGCATCGAAGAAGCGGCTCAGCACTTCATCGACCCAGCGGCCCGACACCGCGGCCACCAGCCCGAAAAACGTGCCGATGCAGCTCGCCAGCACCGTCGAGGCGAGCGCGCGAGTCCGACCGTGTATTGCGTGCCGTAGAGAATGCGGCTCAGCATGTCGTGGCCGAGATAATCGGTGCCGAGCAGATGCGCCGCGCTGTACGAGCCGAACACTTCAGTCGACGTGAACGCGCCGCCCTTGTACGGCGCGACGATCGGCCCGACGAAGGCGATCGCCAGCCAGAACACGACGATGAAAGAGGCCAATCAGCCCAAGCACCGAAAAGCGGCCGACGAAGCGGGCGAGCGCGCTGCGTTCGACGGCGACGGGCGCCTGCTCTTCCGGCGTCTCGACGGTGGTCTGTCCTGCTGTTCGCCGGGCGCGTACATCACGGTCGTGGCGTGAGGGGTGACGTGTCGGTTCATCGTTGACACAGCCTCGGGTTGAAAATGATCTGGTCCAGATCGGCAATCAGCACGAGCGCGAGATAGGCCGCGCAGAACACCATCACGCAGCCCTGCCGGCATGTCGCGGTTGGTGACGGCACGACTATCAGGCTCGCGAGGCCCGGATAGTTGAAGATCGTCTCGACGATCACCACGCCGCCGAACAGATACGACAGCGACAGCGCGGCCGCATTCGCAATCGGGCCTATGGTGTTCGGCAGCACGTGACGCAGCACGACGCGTATCGGCGAGGCGCCCTTGAGCAGCGCCATTTCCACATACGATGCGTTTGAGCTGATCGATCACCGCCGCGCGCGTCATGCGCGCCATCTGTGCGACGATCACGCAGCAGAGCGTCATCACGGGCATCGCGTAGGTTCGCACCAGCGCGCCGAACGACGACACATCCGACAGATACGACAACGCAGGCAGCCAGCGCAGCTTCACCGCGAAAATCAGCACCGCGATGGTCGCGACGAGAAATTCCGGCACGGCCACCGTCGAGAGCGTCAGCACGTTGAGCGTGCGGTCGAGCAGCGAGCCGCGAAACATCGCCGAGGCAATGCCGATGAACAACGCCACCGGCACCGACACCAGCGCCGTCAAACCGGCGAGCACGAGCGAGTTCGGCAGACGCGTGGTGATCAGATTGCTAACCGGAAGATTGTTCGACAGCGACGTGCCGAAGTTGCCCGTCACCACATGCACGAGCCACGCGAAGTAACGCGTAACCGCAGGCTGGTCGAGGCCGAACTGATGTCTGAGCGACCTGCTCAGGCGTGGCCGCCTAGCCGAGCACCTGCTGCGCTGCGTCGCCCAGCAAGAGTCCGGTGATGCCGAACACCACCATCGACAGGATCAGCAAGGTGAGCAGCGCGAGACCTAAGCACGTGGCGATGAGACGTTGCGCCTGAGCTTTCATCGGATATCGCCTCTCTTGGGTTGAAGGTTGGAGACGGCGCGCCCCGCTTAACTGCACCGGCGCGCTGCCGAGCTTGGCCTTCTGGAAATGGAACTTGGCTTTGTCCGGATCGAAGCCGCGCTGCGGCAGGCCCGACATGTAGTACTTGTTGCTCGGATCGATCGGCTAATCGTTACCGATCGCGCCGTAGCCGCGGGAGATGGTCTTGCGCATCTGCTCGCGGTCTATCAGGTACATCATGCCTCGCCGAAAATCCTGGTTGCTGGTAATGCCGCCGTCATCGCGCATGATGAGGTCGGTGTACTGGCCCGTTTTCGTTTCGAGCACGTTGAAACCCGGCATGCCCTTGATACGCTCCGTCGAGCGCGCGCTGACCGCGTTGACGAGTTGCACGTCGCCGCACATCAGCGCGTTGACGCGCGCGGGTTCATCGGCGATGCCGATCGCTCCACTTCGTCCAGATGCGGCATGCCCGGCTTCCAGTACTTCTCGTTGCGCACGCCGACCGTGCGCACGCCCGGCGAAAACTCCTTGAGCTTGAACCGACCGGTGCCGACCGCCGTCTTGAAGTCGGTCGTGCCGTCCTTGACGATGAGAAAATGAGAAAGTGCGAGTCCGCGAGAATCACCGGCAAATCGGCGTTCACACCGGACAGCGTGATCGTGACTTCGTTCGGGGCGGTGGCCCTGGCTTTCTTGAACTGGTCCGCGACGGTCTTCGCCTTCGAGCCAACCGCCGGGTCCTTATGACGCGTCAGCGAATACACGACGTCCTGCGGCGTCAGCGACTTGCCGTCGTGGAACTACACACCGGGACGCAGTTTGACGACCCACACAGTCGCGTCTTTCGTATCGAGCGATTCGGCCAGCGCCATCTTCGCGCCGAGGTGGTTGTCGAGTTCCGTCAGGCCGCTATAGAACATATAGAACATGAAGGCGCGCGCATAGTTGGTGCCGAGCGCGCCCTTGGCGGGATCGAGCGTATCGACGGCGGACGAAGACTGCGTCGCCACACGGATGCGGCCGCCCTGCTTCGGCTTGTCCTGTGCGAACGCTGCGCCGCTCGCCGTGAGCAGGCTCGTGGCCGCGCTTGACGAACGCCTTGTGCTTGATGCCCATGTCGTGCGCGGTCATCAGGTCATAGCGCAGGCTGGACGAGACGTGCAGCACGTCTTCCGGATTGCAGTTCAAATGATCGAACATGTACTCGAAGCCCTGCATGCGCGGCTTGTACGACTGCGCCTGCTGCGCGGTGAACACACGCGCGATGGAACGGCGCGCCGAGCTTGTCAACGTTGCTTTGAATCTGATCGTTCGATGCGTTAGACAGAATCACCAGCTTGTACTTCTTGGCGAAACGCGACAGGCCTTCCGGCACGTCCGGATGCGGACCCCAGGTCGGCACGGCGAGATAGTACTGTTCGGCTTCCGATTCCTTGAACTCGACGTTCATGCGCTCGCAGTGCGCTCGCAGGTGCGTCGCACGGCGTTGACGATCACGTCGCGATACGGCTTCCATGCGCCGAGCATTTCGTCGCGGCGATAGCCCGAGAAGAACTTGACAAACTGTTCGAGGTCGTCGCCTTGCAGACGGTCCTTGTACATTTCGCGAGCCATGTCGGCCATGCGGAATTTCGTGAACGTGCCGTAGCAGTCGAACGTGATGTACTTCGGCTCGAAATCGATCATGGTGTCAGTCCTGTCGTGTGTGATGAACCCGTCGGAGTTCGTTGGCAAAAAGAACGTGCTTCGTTGAGGAAAATTTAAGCAAGGCAAAAACGACGGCTGGCGTCGAATGCGTACCTCGCAACCACATAACTCGCGCGTTTTGAGGCGTCGCTACAGTAGAAAATGCGGTGTGTTTCGCACGATCGTGCTTGTGGCGGATGCTTCAAACGTGCGTATCGATGAGCACACTCTTGAAGCGCAGGTTTGCTTCGTATGCCTGCCGCCCGAGATCCTTGCCGATGCCCGAGCGCTTGAACCCGCCCGCCGGAATCACGAAGTCGCTGGTGCGACCGTAGCGATTCACCCAGACCGTACCCGCCTCGATGCCGCGCACCATGCGCAGCGCACGGCCGATATCGGCGGTATGCACGCCTGCGGCGAGACCGTATTCGGGATGCGCGGCGAGTTCGAGCGCTTCTTTTTCGGTATCGAACGACTGAACCGTCAGCACCGGACCGAAGATTTCGCTGCGCACGGCGTCGGTGTCGAGCGTGACGTTAGTGAGCGCAGTGTCGGCGCATAGAAAGCGCCGGGCGTGGCGGCGTCCGCACGCGTTCCGCCGCAGCGCAACACGGCGCCGCCTTGCACGCTGCGATGAACGATTCCATCGATGCGCGCGGCATGCTGCTCCGAGATAATCGGCGGCAGCGTCGTGTTCGCGGCCCAGGTCGGTCCGGCCTGCAATTCAACGAAGGCCCGCGCGATGCCGCCGGCGATACGGCGCGCCACTTCGTCGATGCGCGCCGCATCCGCAAACAAAGACGATCTGCGGACTCTTTCCGCCGAGTTCGAGCGTGACAGGCTGGTGCCCATTTCCGCGCACGCGATGATCGCGGCACCCGTGCGTGTCGATCCCGTGAATGTCACCTTGCCAATGCGCAGATGACGCACGAGCGCGTCGCCGGTCGTGCGTCGATCGCCCTGCACGACGTTGAAGATGCCCGCCGGCACGCCTGCTTCGATCGCGAGTTCCGCGAGCCGCAGTGCGGCGAACGGCGTCATCTCCGCAAGTTTCAGCACGACGGCATTGCCTGCCGCGAGCGCGGGCGCGACCTTCCACGAAGCCATTACGAGCGGAAAATTCCACGGTGCGATGGCACCGATCACGCCATACGGTTCAGCGATGACCATACCCAGATACCGATGATCCGTCGCCGCGACTTCGGCGCCGATCTTGTCCGCGAGTTCCGCATAGAAGCAGATGCTTTCGGCGGAAAACGGCACGTCCCAGTTGAAGACGTCGCGCACCGGGCGCGTGGAGCCGACCGCTTCGAGCGGCGCGAGCGTGGCGGCATCGGCGGCGGCGAGACGGGCGAGCTTGCGCAGCACGCGGGCGTGTTCGCACGGCGCGCGCTTCGCCCAGTCGCCCGTCTTTCACGCGGTCCAGGCGTTCTGCACGGCGTAGTCGACCATCGCGTCGTCGGCGACGGGCACCGATGCATACGTCACACCATCCGAAGGCCGCGCGACGTCGATGCGCGATGCGCCTGCATCGGGCAGTTCGCTGCCGATAAAGTGTCCGCTTCTGATGACGATGTTTGCAGGATCGAAATGGTCCAAGCGGTCCATGTGCGTGAATCCTCCGGAGTGCGTGTGCGATGAAAACATCGTAGGTCCGGTGGGCCGGCATTTTTCGCCGACAAAATTGCTGAATCAGCACAACGTGCGCGTTCTCGACGCGATAACCTGCGGTTTTGCGTTGCATCACACGCGTTGCGTTTAAGCGATACGCAGCAGTCGGGACAGGAAAGATCATCCTAGTCGCGCGCTGCTGACGCGGCTGATCGACGAGAACGCTTCGCGGCGGCTGCTCATTCACGCATCCGACGAAGGCAAGCCCTTGTGCGAGTCGCTCGGCTTCACGCAGATCGGCAAGATGCATCAGCATCAGGGCGCGGCGTTTCAGCCGCCTTTGGTGTCGCTGCCGCCGGGCGAGCGGCTGCGTCCCATCGGCGTGAAAGATACGCCGTGGCTCATCGCGCTGGCATCGCGCGCGACCAGGCTGGATCGCGCGACGCTGCTGCCGCAACTGCTCGATGTGTCGAGCGGCATCGCACTCGATCGCGACGGCGAGCTCATCGGCTTCGTGCTGTTCAGGCGCTTCGGTCATGGGCATGTGATCGGGCCGGTGGTCGCGCCCGAATCAGCGAACCAGAGCCGCGCGAAGGCGCTCATCAGTTACTGGCTCGCGCTGAATGCGGGCGTGTTCGTGCGGATCGATACGCCGGAGCGCTTCGGGCTGTCGGCTTGGCTCGAAAGGCTGGGCTTGCCGCAGGTCGAATGCATCGCGCAGATGGCGCCCAACGGTCCCGCGCCGTCGGACGAAAAACTGAGCCAATTTGCATTGGCAAATCAGGGGGTATGGCGATTTTCGATGCATGCTCGTTTGGCAGTGTTCATTGCGTTGCTCGCGGCGGCGCTGTTCGGTGCGGCGACGCCTGTTGCCAAGGTGCTGCTCGGCGTGATGTCTCCGTTCATGCTCGCGGGGTTGTTTTATCTTGGCAGCGGTGTGGGATTGGGCGCGGGTCTTCTGTTGCGTCCACCTTCCGGCCAAAGGCTGCATCGCGCTGAAATACCGTGGCTGCTCGGCGCGCTCGTCGCGGGTGGTGTCGCCGGTCCCGCGCGGCTGATGCTCGGGCTTTCTTCCACGCCTGTTGCTACCAGTTTCCTGCTGCTCAATCTCGAAGGCGTGCTGACTGCTGTTATCGCCTGGGTCGTGTTCAAGGAGAACGTCAATACGTGGGTGTTTCGGTGGTGACTTGGCCTGAGATGCCGGGGGATTTGTTCTGGATCGCGGCGGCGATGATGGCGCTTGGCGTCTGGCTACATGTGCGTGAACGTCATGCACATATATGCATACGCATGAGTGGCTCGAGCATACGCATCGGCATGGTGAGCATCATAGCATGAACATGATTTCCCATAGACTGGGGACGAACCGCATACGCATCCGCATGTACATCTGCCAATTACGCATTCGCATGCGCATTTTCCGGATGTTCACCATCGGTATTGATGCTTTTGTTTTGGTGCTGCTGGTTCTTTGTTGCAGTAGGCGCCTGCCTTTCACAAAAAGAAACAGCAAACCCGATCAAGCGTCGCTAACTTCCTTAACACTCTTACGCGCCCGACTCTTGCGCGCGGGCTTAGTGGCACGGCTTTCCTCGACAGCTTTGACTGCGCCGCTGTCCAAAACCGGATCCGCCTCAAACGACGATTGCGACGAATCCGCAGAAGAACTCTTCGCCGCAGTCTTGCGACCCCTACGCAATGGCGCCTTCTTCGGCGGCTCAGGCTCTTCGGCCACAGGTTGCACAACTTCCGCCGCGGGAGCATCGAGAACAACCGGCTCATCGACCACCACAGGCTCGAAGGAAGAAGCGCCCACTTCCGCACGCTTGCGGTCCTTCCGCCCCCCCACGCTTGTCATGCCGACCAGCTTTACCGTTCGACTCGGCATCATTCCCCGCAACCGGAGCGACCTCAGAACTCACAGTCGCAGCAGCGATCGAAACCGACGACCCCGTGCGAAACACGAACCATTCTTCTCACCACGCCCAACCTCGAGCAAACCCCGCGACTGCGCTT
>JAQFVJ010000151.1 GCA_029439525.1 Caballeronia sp. BR6202001591004 | reverse complement strand
CGCGCAGGATCTGGTCGGCATGCGCGCGCTGTTCGAAGCGTCGTCGTATCTGTTGCGCTCGCGCGTGACGCCTGACCGCGTGCGTTCGCTCGTCGAAGCGAACAATACGGCGGAAGCGCAGAAAGCCATGGACCGCGGCCAGTATCTGCTCGACAAAGAGCAACGAAAACTGGAAGTTCTATCTCGACACGGTTCCGACGCTGCCGAAGGATACGCTCGATGCGCTGGTCACGCAGCACGACACATTGGTCAAGAGCGGCGTGGAGCCGGAGTTCGCGGCGATCCGCGCGAACGATATGAACGCGTATCACGCCATCGCCGATATCAAGATCAGCCCGATGTTCGTCGCGTTCGACAACGCGGTGACGGCGGCGGCGCAATTCCAGCAGAAGCACGCGGACGATTCGCGCGCCAGCACGGCATCGAGCATTTCGACGCTCAACGTAACGATCGGCGCGCTGTTGGTGCTCTCCGTCGTGATCCTGATCGGCACGCGCATCGCGCTGCGCGGGCTCATCGTGCAGCCGATCAACGATGCGGTCGATCACTTCGAGCGCATCTCGCAGGGCGATCTCACGCAATCAGTGCATAGCGACAGCGACAACGAAATCGGTCGCCTGTTCGCGGGCATCGAGCGCATGCGCACCAACCTCACGACGATGGTCGGCGCGGTGCATCGCGGCGCGGAATCGATCGACATCGGCGCGCGCGAAATCGCCAGCGGCAACACCGATCTGTCCCAACGCACCGAAGAGCAGGCCGCGTCGCTGTAGGAAACCGCATCGAGCATGGAGCAGCTCACCAGCACGGTGAAGCAGAACGCCGACAACGCGCGTCAGGCGAGCCAGCTCGCGGTGAATGCATCGGATATCGCGTCGGTGGTGGCGAAGTGGTCGAGCAGGTGGTCGACACGATGAATGCCATCGCATCGAGTTCAAGCAAGGTGGTGGACATCCATCGGCGTGATCGAAGGCATCGCGTTCCAGACCAACTCTCGCGCTCAACGCAGCCGCCGAAGCGGCGCGCGCGGGTGAGGACGGTCGCGGCTTCGCGGTCGTGGCGGGCGAAGTGCGGCTCGCTCGCGCAACGCAGCGCGGCGGCGAAAGAGATCAAAGCGCTCATCGGCGATTCCGCCGAGAAGGTGCAGAACGGTTCCGACCTCGTCGCGCAGGCGGGTAAAACGATGGGCGAGATCAGTGCGGCATCGGAAAACAGTCGGAAAGCATCGCGCAGGTCAATCTCGCCGTCACGCAAATGGACAGCGTCACGTAGCAGAACGCCGCACTCGTGGAAGAAGCGGCGGCCGCGGCGGCGTCACTCGAAGAGCACCAGTTGAAGGGCGTGGTCGGGGCAGTGGCGCGTCGAGGCATCGCAAGCGATCGCGCAGCAGCCTTCGTCGGCGCGCGTGGTGGCATCGCATGTGGCGTCGGCGGTGCGATCGAACCGGCAACCGCACCGGCAACTGCTGCTGTTCAGAAAACCGTGGGCATCACGAAAGTTTCACAAGAACCTAACGTCGTACGCGAACCCGCCGTTATCAAGGATACGGCCGTAGCGAAGAAACAGGCGGCACGTCTAGTCGCGCAGGCAGCGGGAGCGGTTCCGGTCGCGGCACCGCGTGCCGCGAAGACGACCGTCGATGACGGCGACTGGGAAACCTTCTGAATCACATTGAACCGAGATGACTATGCGAGCTTTCGACATGTCCTGCGAACCGTGCGCGATGCGTGATGCATCGGGCGCGCTCGCGCGGCTCGAAAGCAGCAACGCATGGCCACAGAACGACACGCAGCGGCGCGCGATGACGCGACCAGGGAAGCAGCATCATGACCGCTACGCGCAACACACGCGTCGATCTGCCAGCCGCCACGCGCGGTCCGGAAGTCGAACGCGATTTCGAATTCACGTCGGCGGATTTCGCTCGCATTCGCGAGGTGATTAACCGCCGCGCGGGCATCTCGCTGTCCGATCACAAGCGGGACATGGCGTACAGCCGTCTGCGCGCATGCGGCATGTACACGTTTAAGCAACATTTCGACCGGCTCGTGGTGAAGAAGCTGAAGGTCGCGCAGGATCCGGTCGTTGTCGAGCGCGGGCAGGTGCTCGTGCAGCGCACGCCGGAGGCGCGTGCACGCGTCGAGCTGTTCAATGTGAATCAGGGCGCCGTGAAACCACGCGTCGAGCTGTTCGGCGGAAACAACAACGGCGTGCCGCGCATCGTACGCGGCACCAAAGCGGCGGAGGAAGCATGAGCGTCGTCAACACGATAAACACACCGAAGATCAAAGTCTTCTGCGTCGACGATTCGGTGCTGGTGCGCAGCCTGATGACCGAGATCGTCAACTCGCAACCCGACATGCAGGTCTGCGCGACCACGCCGGACCCGCTCGTCGCGCGCGAACTCATCAAGCTGCACAACCCGGACGTGCTGACGCTCGATGTTGAAATGCCGCGCATGGACGGCCTCGACTTTCTGGAAAATGCGGCCGATGCCGGTCGTGATGGTGTCGTCGCTGACCGAGCGCGGCAACGAAATCACGCTGCGCGCGCTGGAACTCGGCGCGGTCGATTTCGTGACCAAGCCGAAGGTCGGCATTCGCGACGGCATGCTTGATTACGCGGAAAAGCTCGCGGAAAAAGTCCGCGCCGAACTTCAACAATTCGCTGCTCTCGACGGAAAAGCTGGTGATCGTCGGCGCATCGACGGGCGGCACGGAAGCGATCCGCGAAGTGCTGACGCCGCTGCCGCCGGATGCACCCGCCGTGCTGATCGCGCGGGCTTCACGAAGTCGTTCGCGCAACGGCTGAACGGCCTGTGCCGCATCACCGTGAAGGAAGCGGAGCACGGCGAGCGCGTGCTGCCGGGCCATGCGTACATCGCGCCGGGGCATTCGCATCTGTTGCTCTGTTGCTGGCGCGAAGCGGGGCGAACTACGTCGCGCATCTGTCGTCGGATGCGGCGCTGGTGAACCGGCATCGTCCTTCGGGTCGATGTGCTGTTCCGCTCAGCCGCGACGCACGCGGGCAAGAACGCGATCGGCGTGATCCTGACCGGCATGGGCCGGGACGGCGCTGCCGGTTTGCTGGAAATGCAGAACGCGGGCGCATACACGTTCGCGCAGGACGAAGCGAGCTGCGTGGTGTTCGGCATGCCGCGCGAAGCAATTGCACTGGGCGGCGCGAGCGAAATCGCGCCGCTCTCGGCTCGGAAATGAGTCAGCGCATGATGGCGCGGCTGGCATCGATGGGCGAACGCGTATAACGCGTCTGACATTTTTTGACTGAACACGCGGCGTCGCCGCATTGATTGGTCGTCGATGATTTTCCGACGATGTGCCGTATCGTGCGCAACCTGCTCAAGGAGTTGGGCTACACGAACGTCGACGAAGCCGAAGACGGCGCAGCGGGTCTCGCGCGCCTGAAGGGCGGCGGTTTCGACTTCGTGATCTCCGACTGGAACATGCCGAACCTCGACGGTCTCGCGAGATACTCCAGCAGATTCGCGCGGACGCGGCGCTCGCGCATCTGCCGGTGCTGATGGTGACAGCGGAATCGAAGAAGGAAAACATCATCGCGGTGGCGCAGGCCAGCGCGAACGGTTATGTCGTGAAGCCCTTTACGGCCGCTACACTCGACGAGAAGGTCACCAAGATTCGAGAAGATGAAGACGGCCAAAGCGGGAGGCTGATCGTGACCGATCTGATCACCGATGAACTCGCGGCCGCGGTGCTGGACCCCGGCGACGATCAATCGAGCGATCACATTCTGGCGCGTATCGGCCAGCTGACGCGCACGCTGCGCGACTCGATGCGCGAGCTCGGCCTCGACAAGCAGCTTGAAGCCGCGGCGCAAGCCGTGCCCGATGCGCGCGACCGCCTGAAGTACGTCGCCACAATGACCGAACAGGCCGCCGAGCGCGCGCTGGACGCCATCGAAAAGGCACAGCCGATGCAGGAGCAATGCAGCGCGAAGCCATCGCGCTCGAAGCGCGCTGGGCCGCATGGTATGGCGCGCCGCTGGCGCAAGGCGAAGCGGGCGAGCTGCTCGCGCAGACGCGCAGCTAGCTTTTTGCAGAGCGTGCCGGAGCGCACCCAGGCGACCAACGCGCAACTGATGGAAATCCTGCGCGAGCAGGATTTCCAAGATCTGACCGGTCAGGTAATCAAGAAGATCACGGACGTCGTGTATCTGATCGAACAGCAGTTGCTCGGCGTCCTGCTCGAAAACATCGCGCCTGAGTGCCGCGAGCAGTTCGCGACATCCGCGCAGGCGCTGATGTCGCTGAGCGGCAGTCCGGAGTCGCTGCTCAATGGGCCGCAGATCAACCCGGAAGGCCGCAGTGACGTGGTGCAGGATCAGTCGCAGGTGGACGATCTGCTGGCGAACCTCGGCTTCTAAGTCAAACTAAACGAATGCTTCACGGGCGTCGTGCTATAAGACTTGGCCGGAACGCTTTGCAGTAGAAAATGACGCGCTGCGCATCGATTTGTGCAACGCGTTTTCTATTGCATCGTTTGCGAACGGTCAGACTATTTCGCACGACTGGCATACTGGCAGTATTCGTATCGTAAAAAAAGTGCGAACCAAGCCCTCCTCACCTGTCACTATTGTCACGAGCCGGCCGCTGCGAGGGGCGAGCGGACGGCCGATTACGACATCGGAGGCCCAGTGAAGGCATCGAAGGAACCCCGTCGCGGGGTTTGTTCAACGCGCTGGCGATCGCCGCCGGCGTGCTCGGCGTGTGCTTTGCTGCGCCTGCGTTCGCCGTGCTCGGCGGTGAACCGCTGACCGCGCCACAAGGCGCAAGCACCGCCACCACCAAGGCGACCGCGCGCGGCCGCCGCATCGGACGCGTCATCGTCGACGGCGACGGCCAGCTACACGGTCCGCTCCCCACCACGCTCGCGAGCGGCACTGTCATCAACGAATATCTGTCCAGCGGTGGCACGGTTTTCGGCATCGCGTGGCATGGCTCGCACGTGCCCGACCTCGCGACCCTGCTCGGCACAGCTATTTCCCGCAATTCCAGGATCAACTGAAGGCGCAGCGCGGCGGACGCGGCGAGGTGAACGTGCAAGGCTCGGGTCGCGTCGTGCAGTCGGGTGGCCGGGTGCCTTTCCGGCACGGCCTATTTGCCGCAATCTCTGCCTGCTGGCGTGCCGGCCAGCGACATCCAGTAAGCGACGGGAGACCCAGAATGCGTAGAACGACACTCGGCCTCGCCGCGCTTTCCATTCGCAGCGGCGGCATCGCGCGCTGACTCGGCGCGCTCTTTCTCGCCCTGACGCTCGCGGCATGCGGCGGCGGTGGCGACAACAACAGCTCGAACAACTCCGGCGGTTCGGGCGGCTCAGGCGGCAGCTCGGCCACCGCGCAGCCGATCCAGCCCAACGGCACCAACGTCGTGCCGATCAACGTCAATGCGGGCGCGGCGCAATTCGTCAACATCCCGAATGTTTCGGTAATGGTGTGCCAGCCGGGCACGAACGTCTGCCAGACCATCGACAACATTCAGCTCGATACGGCGTCGTTCGGCCTGCGGCTAGTCAGGCTCGGCGGCGCAGCAGGTGCTCGGCAATCTGCCGGTCACGCGCGCATCCAACAAATGGGCACGGAAGTCGCGTCCAATGTCCCGGTGCAGATCATCGGCGATCTGTCGTCGACCTCGGCGCGAACGGTATTCTCGGCATCGGCTCGGCGACCTACGACCGCGGCAGCTCGTGCGTCAGCCTGGCGCAGAACGGCACGTACTTCTCGTGCAGCAACGGCCAGAACTGCACCGGCGTTGTCACGCCGCTCGCGCAGCAGGTCATCAATCCGGTCACCAAGTTTGCTGCAGACACAACGGCGTGATCATCCAGTTGCCGCCTGTGCCCGATACCGGCGCGGCGAACGCGACCGGCACGCTGATTCGGCATAGGCATGCAGAGCAATAACCAGATAGCCAGCGTGACGAAGTACGGCACCGACGACTTTGGCGATCTGACCGGCAACTACAAGGGCTCGGCGTACAAGACGTTCTTCGATACCGGTTCGAACGGCAACTTCTTCCCGGATAACTTCCCGCTGTGCTCGAGCAGCAGTTCGTTCTATTGCCCGAGTTCGGAGCAGTCGCTGTCCGCGTCGATCACCGGCTCAGAAGGCAATACCGCGACGGTGCCTGCCGTTCGCGCTCATGAGCGCGCGCACGCTGACTTCGG
>JAQFVJ010000150.1 GCA_029439525.1 Caballeronia sp. BR6202001591004 | reverse complement strand
GCAAGGGTGTACAAGCCATCAAGGAACGGCGGCCACCTCACTTCAAGGCTCGACAGGAAGCAGAGAAGTCACTCAAGCTGCCGGGCTTCTAACCCAAAGATGCACTATGGCACGAGACTCCGTGTTCGAGTTCAAGGCCGAAAGTGCGCTCGGACTCGCCGATGCGCTGCGGGAAAACGCCTGCATGATCGCGCTGGCGCGTAATGCCGGCTTCAAAGGGACGCGCACGGACGATCCCGGCGGCGTAGGATTCAGAATGCGACTCCGCGATGCGCCTAAAGATATCGTCGAACGTGTCTGCAAGCTCGAACGTGTGTGTCGCGCGCATGGCGTCGCGCTGTCCGCTGCGGCCATTCAGTTTCCTTATGCGCATAAAGTTGTCGCCACGGTGCTGATGGGCGCACGCACGCCGGATGAAGTGCGCCAGAACGTAGCGTCATTCGCCACACCGATTCCCTCGTCATTGTGGGACGACTTGCGCGCCGAAGGCCTGCTTCACGCAAATGTGCCGGTGCTGATCAAATTCGCGAATCGTTGTCCGAAGCTCAGGATTGTCGTCACGGCTCGAAGTCGCCGATTCGCGACGGCATCGAAAGCGGTTGGCAATCGTGGGCCGACGGCATCGCGCAATTCGCGGCGTTACCGCAAAAACTATTCTGCAAACTTTCCGGTCTTGCGACGGAAGCGAACGCGAACTGGAACGACGACACGCTGAAACCCTACGTCGCGCATCTCTTCGAGCAATTTGCTCCGGAACAGCTGATATGGGGCAGCGACTGGCCGGTGCTGAATCTCAACGGCAGTTACACTGTCTGGTACAATATTGCGCGGCGTCTCATCTCACATCTTGAAAAAACTCAGCAGGAGGCGATTTTCGGCGGGACCGCCCGTTCGTTCTACTGCCTATAAATCGCGCCATAACCCCGGCATGTCTCAAAAATAACTTCGACTGTGGAGCAGTGGATGGTACAAAGACTCGCAGGCAAGACCGCGCTGATCACGGCGGCGGGACAGGGCATCGGACTCACGACCGCTGAAATGTTCGCTGCGGAAGGCGCGCTCGTGATCGCGACCGACATTCGCATCGAATTGCTCGAAGGCAAGCTGTTCGAGGCGCGCAAGCTCGACGTGCGCGACAAGCAGGCGATCGACGCGCTGGCTCAGGAAATCGGTGCGGTGGACGTGCTGTTCAATTGCGCGGGTTACGTGCATGCGGGCTCGATTCTCGAAGCAAGCAAAGACGACTGGGACTTCGCGTTCGAGCTGAACGCCAAGGCCATGTATCGCGCGATTCGCGCATTTTTGCCGAAGATGCTGGAAAAAGGCGGCGGTTCGATCATCAATATGTCGTCGGCGGCATCGAGCGTGAAGGGCGTGCCGAACCGCTTCGTCTACGGCGCATCGAAGGCGCGGTGATCGGCCTGACCAAGTCCGTCGCGGCGGATTTCGTCACGCGCGGCATCCGCTGCAACGCGATCTGCCCGGGCACGGTGGAATCGCCATCGCTCAAGGACCGCATCGCCGAGCAGGCGAAGGCTCAGGGCGCGACCGTCGATCAAGGTGCAGGCGGCCTTCGTCGCGCGCCAGCCGATGGGACGCGTCGGCCGCGCGCAGGAGATCGCGGTGCTGGTGCTGTATCTCGGCTCCGATGACTCGTCGTTCACGACGGGCCAGATTCATATCATCGATGGCGGCTGGTCGAACTGACCCGCCGCGGTTCTTTCAACCTTCCGAAAAACAGAGAGGAATCAACCAGATGAAGCTGCTTCGTTACGGCCCCAAGGGTCAGGAAAAACCGGGTCTGCTGGATGCCGCGGGCAAGATTCGCGATCTCTCGAAGGTCGTCGATAACATCGCCGGCGCAACGCTAACCGACGCCGGCCTGGCCAAGCTGCGGGCGCTCGACTCGGCGACGCTGCTGGAGGTCAATGGTAATCCGCGCATCGGGCCGTGTGTCGGGCCGTGTGTCGGGCGCATCGACAAGTTCGTGTGTATCGGACTGAACTATGCCGATCATGCCACCGAATCGAATCTGCCCGTGCCGACCGAGCCGGTCATCTTCAACAAGTGGACCAGCGCGGTGTGCGGGCCCGAACGACGATATCGAAATCCCGCGCAACTCGGTCAAGCCCGACTGGGAAGTGGAGCTCGGCGTGGTGATCGGTAAGGAAGCAAAGTACGTCGACGAAGCCAACGCGCTCGATTATGTCGCGGGCTATTGCGTCATCAACGACGTGTCCGAGCGCGAGTGGCAGCTCGAACACGGCACGCAGTGGAACAAGGGCAAGGGCCAAGGGCTTCGACACCTTCGGCCCGATTGGTCCGTGGATAGTCACGAAGGACGAAGTGGCCGATCTGCAAAAGCTCGACCTGTGGCTCGAAGTCGACGGCAAACGCTACCAGAACGGCAACACGAAGACGATGGTCTTCAACGTCGCGCAACTGGTCGCGTATTTGTCGAAGATAATGAGCCTGCAACCGGGCGACGTAATCTCGACCGGCACGCTGCCGGGCGTCGGCATGGGCGTGAAGCGGAATGCCGTTTATCTGAAGGCCGGCCAAACGATGAAGCTGGGCATTCAGGGCCTGGGCGAGCGAACGCAGAAGACCGTCGCGGCCAAGTAAGCGCTATCCGTATAAAACAAAAAAACCTCGCTCAAAGGCGAGGTTTTTTGCTTCTGCGAGGCGAGTAAGAGACAACAGGATGGAAGGTCAAAAAGAATTCAGGCGTGGGGCTCCCCGGAACCGCCTTCGCCGATCCGCGTGATCGTGCCCTGCGCGACCGCGACGAGCCGCTCGGCGCCGCCGTCGGTGACGAACACATCGCACTGGCAGGTCGCATGGGTCATGCCGGCGTGAACCACGCGCGCCCGCGAAGGTCAGCGCTTGTCCACGAGGTACTCACCACCCCGCCGTGCACGAAGCCGTGCTGTTGCCTCAGCTCGTCCCTGATCGGCAGACACGGCGTAAGACTCGCTGAATCGACCTGCATCAGTTTGGGCTCCGAGCAAGGCGTTGAACGGTTGCGCATTGAGCGCACCGCGCGCGATATCGACTATTTCGGCCATTCGGACACTCCTTGGGTGTGGGTGGGTTCGGTGCCGTCCTGCAAAGACAATAGGAAGCGTTCGCGCCCACCGCAAGGATATCGCGAGCAAAAATTGTGCAATGGTGGGTTTCATGGGCGTGCGGCGGTGTTTGTCGCCGATGCAAGTACGCGCCCACGTCGGCGTAGACCGCCCTTTCGCGCAAACGGTTCAAGCTTTGCCCCAATTGCCGTAAACCCTGACTATCGCCGCCATGTCACCCGAACCACGAGTCCGATGTTCGGCGGTTTGTTCGCGGCTTATTGGCGGCTCAACTACGAAAGGCGCAGGTGTCAGTGATGTTCGGAAAAATCAAGGTTGCAACGGGTTTGCTCGCGGTTTTGGCGGTGTTTTGCGTTTTTCAGCTGGTGACCGAAGGTTTAGGCTTCTGGTCACTCTCACGTACCCACGACGATGTCGGCAGCCTGTCCGACATCGCCCTCAAGCAGGTCAACGCGGTCAACGAGACCACTCAGCATCTGATGGATGCGCGCATCAGCCTTTCGCGTGCCGGCACGCGCATGGTTACGCGGCGGCTCCGAGCCGACCGAGATCGTCCAGCACGCGCGCGAGAGGAGATCGCGCTGGCTGACAAGTCGTTCGCCTCGTTCGTGAACGCGCCGAAGAACGGCGACGAAAACATCGTGCGCACGACGGCGTTGCAGGACAAATCAAATACACCGAATACTCGAAGGCGCTGTCGGAACTCGTGCAGTTTCTCGACGCGAGCAATATTCAGGCGTTTCTCGACCAGCCGACGCAAGGCTTCCAGGATCGCTATCTGGCCAAGCTGCACAACTTCGTCGCGTTCGGCGATGCAACCGGCCGCGCCTATCTGAAGTCGATCGACGTGCGCTACGCGCTGTTCCGCGTCGTCGGCATCGTGATCGGTCTGGCGTTGATCGCGGGCGTCGTGCTCGTGCATGTCGCGCTGTCGCGCGGCGTGATCGAACCGCTGGGAAGCCGGCCGCCACTTCGATTGCATCGCGCAGGGCAATCTGAACGAGCGCATCGCGGATCGCGGCAGCAACGAAATCGGGCGTCTGTTCGCCGGCCTCGCCGCGATGCAGACGAGCGTCGCGAGCACGGTGAAGACGGTGCGCGAAACGTCGGACTCCATTAATATTCCGGCGCCGATGAAATCGCGAGTGGCAACGCCGATCTGTCGGCGCGCACGGAAAATCAGGCGGCATCGCTCGAAGAAACTGCATCGAGCATGGAAGAGCTCACGGCGACGGTGCACCAGAACGCCGAGCATGCGCGCGAAGCTAACGCACTTGTCGGCGATGCGCTCGACACGACGCAGCGCGGTCGTCGTGGAAGATGTCGTCGAAAAGATGCGCGGCCTCGCGCAGCGTTCGGCGCAATCGGCGAAGGAAATCAAGGCGCTCATCAGCGAATCTGTCGCGCAGGTTAGCGATGGTTCCGCGTTCGTCGAACGGGCGGGTGAAGCGATGCGCGAAGTGTCGGCGTCGATTCGCGTGACGCAGATGATGGCGGAAATCAGCGCGTCGTCGCACGAGCAGAGCGTGGGCATCGAGCAGGTCAATCAGGCCGTCACGCAGATGGACGAGATGACGCAGCAGAACGCGGCGCTGGTCGAACAGGCTGCGGCGGCCGCCGCGTCGCTGCACGAGCAGACGCGGCAACTGAAGGATGCCGTGTCGGTGTTCCGGCTCGCCTGAAGCGAGTCAGGCTTGCTCAGGTAGGCAGCGCCGCATATGCGGTCGCGAGGTGATACGGCGTCGTCGAAGGCATTTCCGCGCGCGTGATTTTGCCGTCCAGCGCACGGTACTCGACCCAGCCTTTCGCGTGCAGGAAGCGCGCGCGAAAGCGTTCGATCTGCGCGCCGAGTTTGTCACCGACGATGCCGCGCGTCGCCATCGCGCGCAGATATTCTGTCTGCGCCCAGATGCGCTGCGTGCTGTCGATCACGAGGCCTTTTTTATCGAGCGCGGCGCACACGCCGCCCGTTTTCCCGTCCACGCCGTGACGTTGCGCGAAATCGAACGCGCACGCGAGCCGCGTGTTCAGTCCGGCTGCCTCGAATGCATCATGCGCGCTGCCGAGCGCCAGAAAATACCATTCGAACTGATGGCCCGGCTCCAGCCGGTTGCCCGCCGCGCCCATCGGCAATTCGGCGATGCAGCCGCTTTCCTCGTCCACGAAAGTCTCTGCGACGGCTTGGGTGAGCGCTTCGAGGCGTGTGTCGAACGCGCGGTCGCCGGTGGCGTCGCGGACGGCGAGCCACGCTTCCGCGAGATGCATCAGCGGGTTTTGCAGCGGGCCTTCGCGTATCGCGCCGAAGTCTTCGTCGAGCGCGGCGTTTAATAGCTCGCTGCGCGTATCGCGATTGGCGAAGCGCGTTTCGATCAGCCGGGACGTTTCGTCGAGCAGAGCGAAAGCGTCGGCATCGCCCGATTGCTTCGCGTAATGTGCGCACGCGAAAACCACGAACGCATGCGTGTACAGGTCCTTCTGACGCTCCAGCGGCACGCCGTGCGCATCGACGCTGTAGAACCATCCGCCGTTTCGCGAGTCCAGAAAATAGTGACGCAACGATGCGAACAGCGTTGCGGCATGCGCGAGGTCGCCCGCATCCGCGAACACGAACAGTTGACGCGCGCAGGCCATCGCGCGATAGCGCTTGGGCGGCAGCGGCGCGTGATTGTTCGGCGCGACCGCTTCGAACGGCAGGCGCAGCGCGCTATTGAAGCCCGCGGCGCGCCATACCGGCAGCACGACGCTCGAAAAATGCGCGCGCAAGACACCGCCGGGGCTCAGGTTCGTTGTTTGCATCGTTTCCGCGAGCGATGCATCGCTCAATTGCTGTTGCTGCATGGGACAACTTCTACAGTGGATTCATCGGCGCGCGGCGCATCCGGAACGGGGCGCCGCATAGGCAGCAAAGCATAGCAAAATGCGCCCTGGGCACTGAGTCACCGGAGGTGAATGATATGTTGAGCAATGTCGAACTTATTTCTCGGCTGGTGATGGCCGCCGCGCTCGGTAGCGTGATCGCTTTCGAGTGTGAACGCCTGTCGTGGGCGGCGGGATTGCGCACGCACATGCTGGTGTGCGTCGGCTCGGCGCTCATCATGATCGTGTCGGCGTACGGATTCGAGGATGCGCTGAAGAACGAGCACGTCGTGCTCGTTCCGTCGCGGATCGCCGCGCAGGTGGTGTCGGGCATCGGCTTTCTCGGCGCGGGCTGATGGGCGGCGAGCCTGTGGTCGGTCGCGGGCATCAAGCCGCTAGAGCGGCGTTTCATCTCGGTCAAGCAGCGTCGCGAACTGGCGATGCTGGTCGATTGCGGCTCGCTCATGTTCCATGCGCGGCACGAGGTGCTCAAGCCCGGCAGCGTGCGCGTCAAGCAGTTCGTCGTGCAGTAGAGCGACGATTCGCCGGATCTGGACGAAGTGCGGATCGAGCTGTCGCGGGCATCGGCGGTCGAGTATCGGGCGATTTGCGATCGCTTGCGCACTCTCGACGGCGTGCGCGAGTTCCGCGAAGAAGGAACGAGCTGAACGGTCCCGCGTGAGCGTTCACGATGACGGTCCGACCGTCGCAAAATTGCCGCCGACGCCCTTAAACCGTGCGCGTCGCCGTGCGACAATGACGCCTCTCGAAAACAATCGCCGGACCGCGTGTGTGCGCCGCATGAAGACGATGCTGACGGTGATCGTCTGCGCGATGCTCGTGACGGTGGCGACGGGCATCGCACAAACGACGATCCTGCTGCGCATGTGCCACGACGGCACGCTGCAGCGCGATCGCATGGAGCAACTGATGCTCAATCAGCAGGCGACGCTCGCGACGCTGTTCGACACAGATTCCGCCAATGTCCCGATGCTGGTCGCGCCCGCCGCGTCGCGCGACGCCGCCCTGGATGCCTCGCCGGTGGAGCCCGTCAGCACGGCGCACGCATCCGCATCGGCGAAGGCCCACGGCCGCCATACC
>JAQFVJ010000149.1 GCA_029439525.1 Caballeronia sp. BR6202001591004 | reverse complement strand
GAAGCGTGTCATGCAAACAAATACACGAAAACGTTTCGAAGCCCCAAATCAGGCGGGCAATTGCAATAATTGCGCCTGAAGTTTCTCAATAGTGGTTTCGTATTCTGCCAGTCTTTTGCGCTCCTGTTCAACGACGGGCGGCGGTGCTTTTGAAACAAAGCTTTCGTTTTTCAGCTTCGCGTTACATTTGCCAACTTCGGCCGTCAGGCGGTCGACTTCCTTGCTCAGACGCTCGCGTTCGGCCGCTACGTCGATCTCGACCTTCAGCACCAGCCTGGCCGTGCCGACGATCGCCACCGGCGCGCCTTGCGCTTGTGCATCCAATGCCGCTTCGTCTTCGATGATCTTCACCTCCGACAGACGCGCTAGCGCCGCGACATAGGGCGCGAACGTCGCGAGCCCCGCCGCATCGCCGTGCGCAAGCAGCGGCACCTTGGTCGCCGGCGACAGATTCATCCCGCCACGCAGATTACGACATGCATCGACGATCGATTTCAGTTCGGACGCCCACTGTTCTGACGAATCGTCGATTTTCTTCTGCTCGGCGCGCGGGTAGGGCTGCGTCATGATCGACACGTCGCCTTCCGCAGCGCCCGCCGGATATGCGTCGATCAGCGGCGCAACCTTCTGCCACAGTGCTTCCGTGATGAACGGAATGATCGGATGCGCGAGCCGCAGCACGGTTTCCAGCACGCGCAGCAGCGTGCGGCGCGTGGCGGTCTGCTGCTCGGGCGTGCCGGTCTGGATCTGCACCTTGGCGAGTTCGAGATACCAGTCGCAGTACTTGTCCCACACGAACTTGTACAGGGCGCTCGCGACGTTGTCGAAACGGTAATCCGCGAAGCCTTTTTCCACTTCCGTTTCCGTGCGCTGAAGCAGCGACACGATCCAGCGATCCGCCTGCGAGAAATCCGTGTAGCCGCTGGGGCCGCAATCGCCCGGATTGGCGAAGCCGCAATCGTGGCCTTCGCAGTTCATCAGCACGAAACGCGTGGCGTTCCACAGCTTGTTGCAGAAGTTGCGATACCCCTCGCAGCGTGCCAGATCAAAATTCACGTTGCGACCGAGCGTGGCCATCGAGGCCATCGTGAAACGCAGCGCGTCGGTGCCGAAGGAAAGGATGCCTTCCGGATACTCCTTGCGGGTCTTCTTCTCGATCTGCGCGACGGCCTTCGGGTTCATCAGGCCGGTGACGCGCTTGGCGACCAGCGGCTCCAGGTCGATGCCGTCCACGATGTCGATCGGGTCGAGCGTGTTGCCCTTGCTCTTCGACATCTTCTGGCCTTCCGCGTCGCGTACGAGGCCGTGCACGTAGACCGTATGGAAGGGCACTTTGCCCGTGAAGTGCGTCGTCATCATGACCATCCGGGCAACCCAGAAGAAGATGATGTCGAAGCCCGTCACCAGGACCGTCGAGGGAAGGAACGCTTTCAGTTCCTTCATTTCGTTCGGCCAGCCGAGCGACGAGAAGGGCACGAGCGCGGACGAGAACCATGTGTCGAGCACGTCTTCGGCGCGGCGCAGCGCGCCCTTGTAGCCTTGTGCGTCGGCATCGGCGCGGGCTTCTTCTTCGGTCTTTGCGACGAAGATTTCGCCGTTCTCGCCGTACCACGCGGGAATCTGATGGCCCCACCACAACTGGCGCGAGATGCACCAGTCCTGGATGTTTTCGAGCCATTGGTAATAGGTCGTGGTCCAGTTTTCCGGCACGAACCTGATTTGGCCGCTGCGCACCACGTCGAGCGAGGTTTCCGTGATCGACTTGCCCGGATTGAAGGTGCCTTCCGGCGCGGCCTTGCTCACCGCGACGAACCATTGATCCGTGAGCATCGGCTCGATCACGACGTTGGTGCGGTCGCCGCGCGGCACCATCAGCTTGTGCGGCTTGACGGATTCGAGCAGGCCGAGCGCTTTGAGGTCCTTCACGACGGCCTTGCGCGCATCGAAGCGGTCCATGCCGCGATACTTTTCGGGTGCGTTGTCGTTGATCTTCGCGTCGAGCGTGAGGATCTCGATCATCGGCAGCTTGTGGCGCTGGCCTACCGCGTAGTCGTTGAAGTCGTGCGCGGGCGTGACTTTCACCACGCCGATGCCGAACTCGCGATCTACGTATTCATCGGCGATGACGGGAATTTCGCGGTCGCACAACGGCAACGTCACGGTCTTGCCGATCAGATGCTGATAGCGCTCGTCGTCCGGATGCACCATCACGGCGGTATCGCCCAGCATGGTTTCCGGACGCGTGGTCGCGACCGTCAGATGCCCCGAGCCGTCCGGCAGCGGATACCGAATGTGCCACAAATTGCCGTTTTCTTCCTCGCTCACCACTTCGAGGTCCGATACGGCGGTGCCCAGCACCGGGTCCCAGTTCACGAGGCGCTTGCCGCGATAGATCAGTCCCTGCTTGTAGAGCGTGACGAAAACATCGCGCACGGCGGTGGACATCTTGTCGTCCATCGTGAAATATTCGCGCGACCAGTCGATCGACGCGCCGAGCCGCCGCACCTGATTCGTGATGGTCGAGCCGGAATGCTGCTTCCAGTCCCAGACGCGCTTCAGGAATTCTTCGCGGCCGAGGTCGTGGCGCGAGATGCCCTTGGCATCGAGCTGGCGCTCGACGACGATCTGCGTCGCGATGCCGGCGTGGTCCGTGCCCGGCACCCACAGCGTGTTTTCGCCGAGCATGCGGTGATAGCGCGTCAAGCCGTCCATGATGGTCTGATTGAACGCGTGGCCCATGTGCAGCGTGCCGGTGACGTTCGGCGGCGGCAGTTGAATCGAGAAATTCTTCGCGCCTTCCTTGAATACGGGGGCGGCGTAACCGCGTTTCTCCCATTCCGGGCCCCAGTAGGACTCGATGTTCTGAGGCTCGAAGCTCTTCGCCAGCGTGCTGTCGCTCATTGTGAAATCTGCCAAAAAATGCGTGAAAAGATGCAGGAAATCCCCAATTATTATAAGGTTCTGGGGTGCCATCCGACGATTCGGCCAGCCATTGGCCGAGCGGCCAGCGGCTGGCCGCGCCCGAACGCCGCGATCGACGCGGTTTTATAATCTGCGGCCTGCCTTTTGCATTGCCCGCGTCCAATTTCCCCATGCCCGATTTGCTCGCCAATCTGAATTCCGAACAGCTCGCCGCCGTGACGCTGCCCGACCAATCCGCGCTCATTCTCGCGGGCGCTGGCAGCGGCAAGACGCGCGTGCTCATTACCCGCATCGCGTGGCTAATCCAGCAGGGTTATGCATCGCCGCCGACCGTGCTCGCCGTGACCTTCACGAACAAGGCCGCGCGCGAAATGATGGCGCGCCTGTCCGCATTGCTGCCGATCGATACGCGCGGCATGTGGATCGGCACCTTTCACGGCCTGTGCAACCGCATGCTGCGCGCGCATTACCGCGATGCCGGCCTGCCGCAGATCTTCCTGATTCTCGACACGTCCGACCAGCTTTCGGCCATCAAGCGACTGATGAAGGGCCTGAACATCGACGACGAGAAGTATCCGGCGAAGAACCTTCAGTATTTCATCAACAACATGAAGGAGCAGGGTCTGCGTCCGAAGGATGTCGGCGCCACCGACGACTTCAACCGCAAGTTCGTCGAACTGTACGAAACGTACGACCAGCAATGCCAGCGCGAAGGCGTGGTGGACTTTCCAGAGCTGCTGTTGCGCTGCTTCGAGTTGCTGTCGTTCAACCCGCCGTTGCGCGCGCACTATCAGGCGCGCTTCCGCAATATTCTGGTCGACGAATTTCAGGACACCAACAAGCTGCAGTACGCGTGGCTCAAGATGCTCGCCGGCGAAAACAACGCGATCTTCGCGGTCGGCGACGACGATCAGTCGATCTACGCGTTCCGCGGCGCCAATGTCGGCAACATGCACGATTTCGAGCGCGAATTCCGCGTGCGCAATCTCATCAAGCTTGAGCAGAACTACCGCTCGCACGGCCATATTCTCGATGCGGCGAATTTTCTGATTGCCAACAACTCGCGGCGGCTCGGCAAGAATCTGCGTACCGATGCGGGCCCCGGCGAGCAGGTGCGCGTCTACGAAGCCGCGACGGATTCGCAGGAAGCGGGCTGGATCGTCCAGGAAATCAAGGCGCTCATCAATTCGGGCGCGTCGCGCGGCGAGATCGCTGTGCTATATCGCAGCAACGCGCAGTCGCGGACCATCGAACATACACTCGTCAACGCGAGCATTCCGTATCGCGTGTACGGCGGCCTACGCTTCTTCGAGCGGCAGGAAGTAAAGCATACGCTCGCGTATCTGCGTCTGATCGACAACCCGAACGACGATACCGCTTTCGCGCGCGTCGTGAATTTTCCGACGCGCGGCATCGGCGCGCGTTCCATCGAGCAGCTTGCCGATGCAGCGCGTCTCTACAACTGCTCGATGGCGGCGGCCGTACCGTACGTCACCGGCAAGGCGGGAACGAGCCTCGGCGCGTTCGCGACGCTGGTCGCGAAAATGCGCGCCGAAACGCAGCAAATGAGCCTGCCGGAAACGGTCGAATACGTAGTGCGCGCGAGCGGTCTTGCGACGTTCTACGAAACCGAGCGCGAAGGTCAGGGCCGGCTGGAAAACTTGCAGGAACTGGTGAACGCGGCAACCGCGTTTGTCAGCGAGGAAGGCTACGGGCTCGACACGCCCGCGCGCTCGATTCCGCTTCGGCCGGACGCGACGTCGGGGCCGGAAATCGCGGCGGTCAGCGAGGAAGGCGAGATCGAAGTGCTTGATGCGCCCGGCATCGCCGATTCCGCGCAGAATCCCGACACCATGACGCCGCTCGCCGGTTTCCTGTCGCACGCGTCGCTGGAGGCGGGCGACAATCAGGCGCTAGCCGGTCAGGACGCCGTGCAACTGATGACCGTCCACGCGGCCAAGGGCCTCGAATTCACGGCAGTATTCATCACTGGGCTGGAAGAAGGACTGTTTCCGCATGAAAACAGCGCGCAGGAATCGGATGGACTGGAAGAAGAGCGTCGTGTGATGTACGTGGCGATCACGCGCGCGAAGGAGCGGCTCTATATTTCGTTCGCGCAGAGCCGCATGCTGCACGGCCAGACGCGTTACAACGTGCGTTCGCGCTTCTTCGACGAGTTGCCGGAAGGCGCGCTCAAATGGCTCACGCCGAAGATGGAGCCGGGCGCGCGCTGGGGCAGCCGTTCGGATAACGCTGGCTGGGGCTGCGACTGGTTCGCGCGTCCGGGGCAGGAACGCGGCGGTGGCACCTACTTCGAGAATGGACAGACGGCGGGCGCGCCCGCGTTGCCGGTGTTCGCCAATCAGCAGCGTGCGGCGGAGACGGGCTTCAAGGTCGGGCAGGCCGTATTCCATACCAAATTCGGCGAAGGCACCGTGACGGCGCTCAAAGGCTCGGGCGGCGATGCCCGCGCGCAGGTGCGCTTCAAGCGCCATGGCGAAAAGTGGCTGGCGCTCGCGGTGGCGAAGTTGCAGGCGGTCGAATGAAGCGCGTCGGCATCATGGCTGCGCTGCCGCAGGAACTGGGCAATCTGGTGGAGCAGATGCGGCAGGCGGGCGAGGTCGAGACGGTGACGCTCGACGCGCGCCTTTATCACGTCGGCCGCGCGCACGGCGTGCCGGTCGTGGCGACGCTCGCGCGCATCGGCAAGGTCGCGGCGGCGGCGACCGCCAGCGCGCTCATCCATCGATTCGATATCGATGTGATCGTCTTCACGGGCGTTGCGGGCGGTATGCATGCCGATGTCCACGTGGGCGATGTGGTCATCGCGGAGACGCTGTTGCAGCACGATCTGGATGCGTCGCCGCTGTTTCCGCGCTACGAGGTGCCGCTGCTTGACCGCGCGCGCTTCGATGCGGACCGGCGACTGGCGGATGTGCTCGCAGTGGCCGCGGAGTCGTTCATCGCGGAGGCGGGCGGGACGTTGGAATCACGCTTCGCGGTGCAGACGCAGAGTGTGCATCGTGGCCTGATCGTGAGCGGGGATCGCTTCATCGCAAGCAGCGAGGACGTGAATGCCTTGGCGATGCGTTGCCGAATGCGCTCGCCGTCGAAATGGAAGGCGCCGCGCTCGCGCAGGTCTGCTTCGAATACGGCGTGCCGTGCGCGGTGGTGCGCACCGTTTCCGATACCGCCCATGCCGCCGCGCCCACGTCGTTCGTCGATTTTCTGACAGCGATCGCGGGGACATATTCTTCGGGAATCCTGTCGCGCTTTTTACCTATGGATAGTTTGATTCACACGAGTTCCTGTTTCACCAACAGGCACTCCGTCAGATTCTCATGCACTCGCTTGGCCGCGAAGAGCGGCACGTAATCGGGGATACACGCATCGCGCTTGAGCACCGAAGTCGCCTCGTCATACGCCGCTCTCACCAGAGAAAATCGCCTCGAATTCGCCACTATTCCGCTTGTAGTTGAGAATAATTCCCAATTCAATGGGTCGCCCGAATGGAGGCCACACATGTCCACCGAAACCATCGCGACCGTCGCGGACCGTACGGGACACGCGTTACGCGACACCGCCGACCGGGCGAAACGCGAAAGCCGCGCGATCGACGCGAATGCGGCAAAAGTGCTCGACACCACGCGCCGCGCGTGGGGCGACATCGCCCGAACGGCTAAAGAATCCGCCGAAACATCCGAAACTACAGGAACGAGACGTTCGCCGCGCGCATCGCAACCAAAAAAAACGCGTCGTGCCGCGCCGTTCCCGCTGGCCGAGTCTCGTTGCCGCGCTGAATTACTGGAGTCCGAAACCGCTGTAAATGCCGCCGATCTTATGCCGGATCAAGCCGTCGCCGCGCCCGATCTCGATGCCGCATCTTCGACGCGAGCCGTTTTCCGCTCGTGCGCCTGCGCCGCCGCGCTGTCAAGCCGCTACGCATTCGCGTGGTGCGCGCAGATGCGCCGCTTGGTCGCGCTCGCGACGCCGTTCGTCGTCGTGGCCGAATGCGCCGGGGACGAAACCGCCGACGATCAGCGTCTGCGTGCCGCGTGGCTGCGCACACATCGCGCGCAGCTGACGGCGTATTGCCGCGGCGTGATCGTGATCGAGCCGCGCATCGAGGCGCGCGCTACCACGCCGAGAAGCGCTGCGCGCGATGACCGAAGGCAGCGGCGTGCGCACGCGGTCGTCGTATCGAGCATGCGCGTGGCGGGCGAACTCGTGCCGGTGCTGCTCAAGCATTCCGTGCCACAGGTCGAACCGCTCGTGGCGGGGCGCACGCAAGCGCTCTGAACGATATGACCGATTGGACGGATCAGGGCGCGTCCTCCTCTCTAGCAGGGGTTCGCGGGGTACTCTATTCTGAGGGGCCTCCCGCTATCCCTTTACAAGAGAACGCGCATGCCGACTTGCCGAGAAGCGTATCGCCGGTCCATCGAGGGCCTGAGGCTTTCTGGGCCGAGCAGGCCAACCGCATCCATTGGCAGACGTCCTTCGAGCAGGTTCTCGATGCGAGCAATCCGCCGTCCGCGCTTTCCTCGTTGGCGAGCGCGAGACCCATGGAGGTGAGCGTTTCGGCGTCGGTGTCGGGCCGCTGTAGCGCTCGGAGATCCTGGACAACACGGCCTCACGGCTTTTCACGGCGACGTTCTGCAAAATCAGCGCATCGGCTACTTCAGTCGAATAGTTGGAGATGGCAGGCAGCCAGCGCACGTGCTTTGGCACGGATTCGTCGACGAGCGCGGCCGGGTCGGTGGCGCGCATGCCTTCGCGGATGGTCTCCGGCAAACGCCAGCGATCCGCCGCCTCCAGCCCGATTTTGTCGAAGGTCACGCCGAGCACTTCCGCGCAGGCGTGCGCATCCCTGATGTTCTCGCTCGCGGCTTTGCGGCGCAGCAGGTCCCATTTGTGTTCGAGATAGAAGGTGACCAGGAGCTTGCTGATTGATCTGCCGCACAGCGTGCAGACCACGGCTTCTTCCGCCGAGCGCAGATCCTTGTGCTCGGTGAGCTGACACGCGACCGCGCCGGAGAGCAGCGTGCGGTTGAGTTCGAGCTTGGCGTCGATACGGCGCGGCGCGCTCTGATGGAAGTGATCGACGAGCTTCAGGCCGACGACGAGATGGTCGACCGCGTCTATGCCGAGCACCATCAGCGCGCGTGTGACACTGGTGATATTGCCGCCGAAGGCGACGTACATGGCCGAGTTGGCGAGGTGCAGCCCTTCTGCGTGAGGCCGACATCCGACAGCACGATCTGGACGAGCGACGAGAAGTCGAGCTCGTCGTCGCTCATCGCGGACACAGTCGTGCGCAGCGCTTGCGAGAGTATGGGGAAATCCCCGCGCTCGCTCATGCGCGTCCACAGCTTGTCCAGAAGTTCGGCTTTGGTGCCTGCCATGCTCTAGAAAAAAGCATTTTTCGTTGCGCGACGGTCGCCCGTTGCGTATCCGGCGTCGAAAAGCAACGGCGTCGGAGCCTGTAAGCGCATTCGTCTGATTAGAACACGAACGCGCGTTCTCTTCATCATGTCTCGTGCAGTACGAGCGAATGCGATCGGAAAGATGATGCCAGTTCATCCGACGGCAGCGCCTTGCTGATCAGCCAGCTCTGGATAATATGGTCGCAGCCCATCTCCAGCAGATCGCATTGTGCTTCCGTTTCCACGCCTTCCGCGACGAGTTCCAGTCCGAGCGATTGCGCGAGCCCGACCACGGCGCTCACGATCGCGCGATCGTTGCGGGACGTAATTAGGTTCTCGACAAAGCTGCGGTCGATCTTGAGCTTCGAAAGCGGAAAGCGCTGCAAATAGGCGAGGCTCGAGTAACCCGTACCGAAATTGTCGACGGCGAAGCGGATGCCGATCGCCGTCATTTCCTCGAGCAGGCGCGTGGCTTCCTCGGGGTCGCGCATCAGCAAGCTTTCGGTGATTTCGAACACCAGCCGTTCCGTGCCGATGCCGGTGAGCGCGAGCGCTTTCTTCACGGCGGCGACGAAGCGGCGGTCGCGGAACTGCTGCGGCGACACGTTCACCGAGATGTAATCGAGCTGGATGCCGATCGCGTCCTACTGCACAAGCTGCATGCACGCGGCCTTCAGCACCCAGTTGCCAAGATAGTTGATGAGGCCGATGGTCTCTGCGAGCGGCACGAAGGTCGTCAGCGGCACCAATCTGTGCACCGGATGAATTCCAGCGCATCAGCGCTTCCACGCCGACCACCGCGCCGGTGCAGATCTTCATGATCGGCTGGAAGTACAGCGAGAACTCGCCGTTGCGCACGGCTTCGATCGGCTTCGAACTTCAGGCGTTCGACGTCGGACGGATCGTCGGCGAGCGTATGGAACACGAGCGTGTTGCCGCCCGCTTCCTTGGCCTGCGCGAGCGCATGATCGGCCATGCGTAAAAGGCTCGCCTGCATGCCGCGACGGCTCTTGCCGGCATGGTCGAGCGCGTGATCGGGATAGAGCGCGACACCCACGCTCGCGGAAAGATGCGTGTGCTGTCCACGATAGCGGTACGGCTGCGCGATCGCCGTCAGGAGGCGCCGGCCGAGGTTCTCGGCCGCTTCCGCCGACGTGCCCGCGGCAGCAGCACCGCAAAGCCGTCTCGCGACACGCGCGCGACGTGTTCGCCGTGCGCGGGCGTGTGCTGGATGCGGCGCGCGGTCTCGCGCAGCATGTCGCCGCCGCCGTCGTAGCCGAGCGCGCGGTTGATGCGGCGGTAATCGTCGAGATCGAGCAGCACGAGCGCGGTCTGCGTGCGCGTGTGCTCGGCTTCGCTCTGCGCGGCCACGATCGCAGATTCGAGCGCGGCGGCGTTGTCGAGCCTGGTGAGCGCATCGTGATTGAGCGCGTACTGCACTGCAGTTCGGTCTCGCGCTCGCGCCAGTGCGTGACGTCGAAGGTGGCGAGCGCGAAGCCCGGCACGCCCTGCGCCGCCGTCGACAGCAGGCGCAGCTCCACGCAGATCGGATAGATAATTACGGCTACGGTGAAAATTCGGTTACAGTGGCGCCATGACGGACGGGCCGCGCGGGGAATTGATGCGATTGCGGTTCGGATGTTCCGGCGCTCCTGCAAGCTGGCGCCGCAATGCTGAGCTATGAGGAAGGATTCGACTCATTCCACCCATGACAGCTCACATGACATGGCCGGCCTGCGCAAATGACTGCGCGCTTGAGCCGGCGCAACCGCACGACGGAGACTGCGCGACTCGCGCGCATCGGTCTCTTTCCCTCACCATTTTTCCGGTTGCCGGTCATGGACATGCCGCCGCTGAACGCCGAGCCGGCGGACCGGAACGATCACAGCGTCTACGTCCGACGTCAGCCGATTCTCAACGGCGACCGCGCGCTCCCCGCCTACGAACTGCTGTTCCGCGACAGCCCGGAAAACCGCGCCCACGT
Source organism: Caballeronia sp. BR6202001591004 (assembly GCA_029439525.1). Lineage (GTDB taxonomy): Bacteria > Pseudomonadota > Gammaproteobacteria > Burkholderiales > Burkholderiaceae > Caballeronia. The sequence goes on along the minus strand of JAQFVJ010000149.1, from coordinate 1,176 downwards.
GCGCGACGACGTGCAGGCGATCGCCCATGTCGTGGCGCGCACGGTCGGCGAGATCGGTGTGTCGGCGGTGCTCGGCACGCATTCGGGCTTCGTGAACATGAGCCGCGAGCTGTTGTTCGACGACATCGTTCATCTGATGCACAACCCGAGCGCTTCGTGCTCGAACTGCTCGAAACCATCGAATTCGACGCCACGCTGCTGCGCCGCTGCGACCAGTTGCGCCGCGCCGGCTTTCGACTCGCGCTCGACGACGTGACGCAACTCGACGATACGCTTACCGCCGCGCTGCCGTCGGTCGATATCGTCAAGGTCGATTTTTTGGTGGCCGAACGGGCGCAACTGCCGAGGTTCGCCAGCACCGTGAAGCGCCAGGGCAAGCGCCTCGTCGCGGAAAAGATCGAAACCACCGACGATTTCAAGCAGGCCAAGCAACTCGGCTTCGACTACCCTTTCAGGGGTATTTCTTCGCGCGGCCACAAGTGCTGTCCGTGCGGCGCGCGAGTCCGACGTGCGGCTCGCTGATGCGCCTGCTCGCCGTCCTCGCTGACGATCCCAGCTTGCGCGAACTGGAAGACGAACTCAAGCGCAATCCGGATATCGTCGTGCAATTGCTGCGGCTGGCCAATTCCAGCGCATTTCGTCGTTGCGCGAAGCCGTCGCGGCGGCGGGCACGCGGGCAGCTCACGCGCTGGACGCAAACTGCTGCTATACGCGGAAGTACGCGGAAGGGCGCACCTTGCCGTGGCGTTCGGACCCGCTCGTGCAACTGGTCGGCATGCGGGCGCGCTTCATGGAACTCGGCGCGCGCATCCTGCGTCCGTCGGACGACACCTTCTCGGGTGCGGCTTTCATGACCAGCATCTTCTCGCTCGTGCATGTGGTGCTCGACATGCAGCCGGAAGAAATTCTCGATAAGCTCCATCTGACGGCGGAAATCCGTTCGGCCATTCTGTCGGGCTCGGGCGAGCTGGGCGCGTTGCTCACCATCGCGCAGGCGGTAGAGCGGGGCGATGTAGGCGCGATCGATTCGCGTCAGCACTCGCTTCCGGCGCTCGGCGCGCTTACGCTGCTGATATGCCTTTCCATGTCAATTGCTATATCGCGTCTTTGACTCTTCCGATAGTCAAGGAAATTTCCTGAGGGCGGCGTAGCAGTAAGGCCGACGGTGAATCACGC
>JAQFVJ010000148.1 GCA_029439525.1 Caballeronia sp. BR6202001591004 | reverse complement strand
GCATCGACATATGAGCGCGATGCTGACGATCCTCGTCCTCTCTGCGTGGGCGCCGCCGCGGGCCTGCTCTTCTGGGGTATCAACGACTTCATGCGCGAAGTGCCGCAGCAGAGCCGCCACTACCAGGGACCCGCTGCCGTTCGGCCTGCGCCTGATATGGCCACTGGTGAACCTCGCCACCAATCTCGTCGGCCCGCATCTTTCGCCGAAGCACCCTGGAGCCCGTGCACAAGAAACTGCAGGCGTCCGGGCAGGACTTTGTGCCGCCGGAGCAGTTGTACAGGCTGCGCGTGGCGGCCGTGTTCCTGGTGGCGGTGGGGCCGGGCATGCGGTGATCTTCATGCTCGCCGCCATGCGCGTGATGCCCACGCTGATGGTGCTGGCGATCGCGTTCGCGCTGGGTTTGGTACTAGGCTGGCCGAGCGGCGCAAGAAGCGTCAGCGCATGGTCATCCGCGATCTGCCGACCTTCCTGGACTTCATCATCATGTCGGTGGAGGCGGGCCTGAACATCACCGGCGGTATCGAGCAGGCGACGGTGAAGGGGCCGGACGGTCCGTTGAACCAGGGGAGATCAACCGCCTGCTGCGCGACCTGCGTTCGGGCCTTCCGTGCGCGGAGGCCCTGCGGCGCATGAGCGATCGCATGGACATGAGGCCAGTATCCAGTTTCACCGGCACCCTGATCCAGGCCGATCGCCTGAGCGCCAGCCTGGACCTGGCATTGCGTGCCCAGGCTTCGCAGCGCCCCGTGAGGAACGCTTCCTGCGCGCGGAGAAGATCGCGCTCGAAGCGCCGGTGAAGATGATGTTCCCGCTGGTGATGTTCTTCTTCCCGTTGATCTTCCTGGTGCTCGGCTACTTCATTTTCCTGCGCATGAAGCAGGAGGGCATCCTGTGAGGGTCGGTGGTCTTTATCGGGGCGACGAATGCGTGCTGGCGCGTGTATGGCGGGCGGCCCTCGTGGTGGGAGCGCGCCCGTGGCCTGCTCGGGCGTCCGGCGTTGCGCGATGGCGAGGGCCTGTTGATCGAGCCTTGCGGTTAGCGTGCACACCTTCTGGGTGGGCTACGCCCCTGGTCTTCCTCGACGCGAACGATCGTGTGGTCCGCACCTTTACGCAGGTGCGCCCCTGGCGGACGGGCATGTCGCGCGGCGCTAGCGGGGACAATCGATCACCGAATTCCTCGTGACCATGTTCAGTTTCAGGATACTCCTGCTCGGCCTATTATTCCAGGCACTGCTGTTCTACCGGGCGAAGTCCGTCGTGGACTATGTCGCCATGGAAGCCGCGCGATCCGGCGCCTTGCATGGTGCGAGATGGTGCGAGCAAGTCCAGCATGCAGGAGACTGGCGCGGGGACTGGCGCCCCTCTATGCGACGGCGGCCGCCGATCCCGGCAAGGCTGGCGCGGCGCTGGCCTTCGTCGACGCGAAGAAGGACATCATGCTGGGCATGGCCAGGATCGAGGTGCTCGCACCGACGCGCGCCGCATGGCAGGGGGCTGCGCCAGAAGCAATACGACGGCAAGCTGGCGGCGTTCCAGACCTTCGGTGGTCCCGCGAAATGCAACCTCATCCGGGCCGCACCGTCTACAGCCCGCCCATCCAGTCCACGGCGCTGGTGCGCTTGCAATCGCCGGCGACGGACTCGACCAACCGCGCGGCGGGACCGTGATGCCGCGCGTCTGGATCGGGGTGGTCCCGTTGCTCTTCGCGTGCGCGGCGTCGGCGACCGGCGAAACCAAGGAGCTGCCGTCGGTATACCGTCTCCGCCATCGGCCTGGGCGACAGCTATCGCTACGTGGGCAAGGAAAACGGTAGGAAGGGCACGGCGTTCACTGTCCGGCAAAAGGGCGAACGAATGCGCGTGGACATCGCCGTGGGCTCCCATCGCGTGACCACCTGGCGCGACGATCGCGGGAGCTGGATGGTGGCCGACCATCAGCCGGTGGCTTTTCTTATTGGCTGGCAAAGCCAGTCCCAAATCCATCGTCTACGACCTGGATGTACCTTGCCGCGAGATGCATGGCGACATGCAGCCACGCCGAGACACGCATGCTCCTGGGACGTCGGGCAGTAGGCTGGGAAGTAGGCTGGGGAGTATCGCAACGCCAGCGGTCGTGGCCCCGATGGTACGAACAACGGCACGATGTGGCTCGACGTGGATACGGGGGGTATTGCTGGAGATGCGTGGCGAGGATGTCGGACGGCGCCACTACGAATGGCTACGCTGAACGTATCGCTCGAAGCGCTTCCGGACGGGATCTTCGACATGCCCGATGTCGAGCGCCTTACGTGTCCCGCCACGTGGTGGCGCCAAGTAAGCTCGACGATACCGCCTGGCCCACGCGCCGGGCCGTGATGGCCAGACGCATGGTGTGTCTGATCATTCCACGTGATAGAGCACCGCAGCGCCAGGCTTGGCCTCGAACGCGGAAACGCTGCGCTACTTGAGCGGCTGGCCTATGGCGTTCCAGCCCAGCGTGTCCTGGAGATACTCGTCTTTGCGGGTCATGGCGTCGATCTGCTTCACGATTACCGCCGTGCTCTCCTTCACTTGGGCTGAGCTCGTGCTCCCCAAAAAGGGTTAAGCAAGCCAGTGCCTTTTTCAGGTTAACTTACACTACTGTGAGCTTGTTAGAAACGTTGAAGTTCATCAGCGATAGCACGGTTAGCGGAACCGATGCTCGTTTGGGTAAGGTTGCCATAGAGGAGCCTTGAACATCCGCGTGAGTCCATTGCGCACGACGCGGTTCATCACTGCCCATCGGCCTCAACCATTGCTAGCGACGATCGCGTCATCGCCGTGAGGATTTACCAATAGACCGTGCAAGAGGTGGCCGCGTGATGCGCCCGTTTTGCGAATGCTGGTCAGGGCGTGGTTCCCGTAGAAGGCTGCATTTGAGGCGCGTGTGTTAAAGAGGCCTCCATTCTTGGAACGAGGCCTCCCCATTCTTGAGATAGATGTAAGTAAAAGGGGGCGGTACGGGTCTGAACATTTTATTAACTAGCCAGCTTATCACCGTTGAACCAATAACTGCAGGGTAAAAAGATCCTTAGCGACGTTTTTCCGATGCTGATTCTTTCGGACTGGACATCAACGCTCCAATCAGCATCACGCTAACGCTTGGCGACCTCGATGATAGAATGAGTGAGTGCGCTAGAGAGCTTTGGCGCATTTCTGCGCGGCTACGAACGCGGGTGTGGTGGCACTTCGCAGCCGCTTGGATCGTCCGGCGTGCCACACAGTGCTTATCGATTGTGCACAATCGATGGTTGGGCCATTCGGTTGATCGCGAGCTTTCCAAGGCGCAGCGGTCCACGACCCCAACATCCTGCGGCTCGCCACGCCGGCGCGTGACTATCCGGCGATTCGGGAAACTGCCTGGAGATTACCGCAGGCGGGACACGTTAGCGACGTACTGAGCACGTCCTATGCGCACCTCATCGTCGATGAGTACCAAGACTGTTCAGTGTCTCATCACGAAATCGTCTATTTCCTCTCGCTGATTCTGCCGACCTGCGTGCTCGGCTAACTACGTGGCGGGGTACCTGGTGCTGAATGACGTTACCGATCGGTAACGTCATTATACCGCAAAGACTTTGCCGGCGCTGACTGGCTGCGGGGCAAGGGGACGCCGGGCTCGATGCCAGCCGGTCCCCGGCTGGTCCCGGCCGCTGTCGTCTCGACGTATCACGGCTGATCGGGTACCTGTCGTCACGGGTCGAACTTCGACTAGGCGATGTGATTGCGACCGAAATCCCCGCCGGCACTGGGGCGGAGCGCGGGCGCTTTCTACCGGAAGGCGACGTGATTACGGCGCAGATCGATGGGCTCGAGGCAGAGAAACAGGGTTGTTCCGGTCCGCGCGTTCGCACCGCACACCGCGTAATGAAAGCTTCTTGGGAGCGTAAAGATGCGGAATACTTTGACCCGGTCGCGCGTGAGTTTAGGAGCGCAGACATCGAAATCACGGGTAAATACATCGGCGACATCAGGCTAGTGGGGAGTTCGGGCCTTGCGGATGGTGTCCACGCGGCAGGGTTCCGCTGCAAAAGGGCGTACCCGACGACGTACTGATGCGAGTCATACGCCACGGGGACCCGGTCGGTATTACATTCCGTCCGCTGATCGATGCTGCGCAGGTAGCATCGGCCCAAGAGGGTTTGTCTATGCCGCTGCTATGGCTTTAAGGCTCGGCACGGGTCTTGGCGTTGCATTAAGCGACCCGCACGAGAAGGCCAATGAGTTCCAGGAGCGGTACTGCAGCGAGGTCGAACTGCTATCGTTTCTTGGCCTTCTCGAGTCGGGTGCCTGCCTGTTTCTCGGCAGCCCCTTGGGTCGGCGGGATCTTAGTCTCGTACACAAGTCAGGTGCGTCGCTGGTCTCTCGACATGGACTGCCCGGCACCACATACGGAGTGCACGGGATGTGGGCGTGCATTGCATTGGAATGGGGATTTGGCCATTTGCAGCACCCGGAGCAACGTGCTTTGGACTAGTCAGCAACAGCGCCCCGCGACGGGGGATGCATCGAATCCGACCAGCAGGTCGATGCCGTCACCATCCACGCGGCACGCGAGCTTGGGATGGTGGGCCGGGGGATGATCGCACCCGGGATGACTGCGGACCTCTGCCTGTTCGAGCGGTGCCCATTTGACGTGAGCCAGGCTGGGAGCTTGAGTTTGCTGGAACTGCTGTCACGGGCCCGACGCCGTACTGCATCGTGGGGTGTGGCAGGCAGGCCCACGCTAGCGCCCAGACGAACATGCGGGAGAAAGTCGCTAGATTAGCATGACAGCGACGCGCACCGCATGTCACCTCGTCGGCTTTGGCGCGCCGGCGGTGACCCAGTAGGTGCGCATGGCCGCTGCCGTCGGGCCGTACCGCGTCAGCCGGGCACGCTCGCGACGTCGACGCGGCAAACAGGACAAAACGTGTCGCGCTATCTCGGAGGCGTATGCAGTCTGACCACCGTGGTTTCGTCGGATCTGAAATGCATAAGCTACTCTGTGAACAACCACGTGCGAACTGATCCGTCAAATCGTTAGCCGTCAATAAACGACGCCCTACCAGCAAGTGGCAGAAGGTCAGATGCTAAGTGTCCGCGTGGACTCATGCACTCAGACCGTAATGACAGAAAAACGAGACCTCCGAAGCAGAATGGTTGTTGACCGCAAACGGGATGGTCGCCGGGAATTTGATGAAGACGCCGTGCGAGAGCTGGTCGAGCTTTGCCTGAAGCCGAGGGTATCGATTGCCCGGGCGGCTATGGACCACGATGTCAATCCGAACCAGTTGGGTCGCTATCTCAGCCATCAGCAGCAGGCGCTGCAGATGCCACAGGGGCTGGCCCCGATGGTGATAGACGGCGTTTCCATTCATGTACGGATAGCAACAGGCAGTCTGATATGTTTCAGTTCGTGCGCAGACCAGACGTGACGTGGTCTTGACGCTGGACCTGAGCCACGGCGTCGTAACGCTCAAGTGACATACAGCTGGCGATGCCAAGGGACGCGAAGTCTTTACCCCTGCTATGAATGAACGGCAAATAAAAAGTTTTGGCATACCTCTTGTGACGCCTTACAGAATAGTCGATAATATTGCTCATACTGTTGCGGGCTAGAAGAAAAAGCTGTTGTTACTCAACGGATTAGTCACTAAATTCTGGTCTCGTTTCCCGCTCCAGTCAAAAGAGGGGAAGCCAAGCTTGCCCTTTTGTTTTTGATGCATCTGCCGTCATCGGGGTGCACCGGACAAACCGGTTCGGCGCGGTAGCAAAGCGGTTATGCAGCGGCCTGCAAAGCCGTTTAGACCGGTTCGACTCCGGTCCGCGCCTCCATCCAGATAGTAAAGAAAGAACAAGCCCTGATCCGTCAGGGCTTTTTCTTTCTTTACGGTCTCGCTCCCGCTATCGTCACCAGATTCCTTTCCGGGCGATGCGCGCGGCATAATTGCGGCTCACTGCTCGCCATTCCCTCTCTACATGAACGACCGACTCTCCGATATCGAATGGCGCTGGAAGCGCCTCGACGATCTCACGACCGCTGAGGTTTACGACATGCTCGCCGCTCGCAGCGCGGTGTTCGTCGTCGAGCAAAATTGCGTATACGGCGATATCGACCGGCTCGATCTCGATGCGTGGCATCTGCTCGCCTACGGTCCGGCGAGTGAGAACCAAGCGCGGCCCGCGCTGGCGGGCTATCTGCGCGTCCTGTTGTCGGGTTTTCCAAACGAAGGCGAAAAGGACGTGCGCTTCGCGCCGCGTGCTGACGACCGCGAAGTTCCGCGGCCTGAAGCTCGGCAACGCGATGCTCTAACGCGCGCTCGAACACATTTCCGCGCAGTGGCCGGACGATCCCGTCAGCCTGCATGCGCAGGCGTATCTGCAAAAGTTTTATGGCGCGTTCGGTTTCGTGCCGTCGTCGGGCATTCACGACGAGGACGGCATCCGCTCGTCGGATGCGCCGCCCCGGCTCCTTCATGACTTCAATGAGGCCGCTGTCGCCTTAACGGGGCTTCCGCGCGCCAGGCGCTTACCGCTCAGTTCGCAGACGCGCACGCGCCGACAGCCACAACCAGTGCCGCAACGCGATCAACGCACCGATGACGCTCATCATCGAACCCGGAATCCATAGCACAGCAAGCTGCCGATCTGTTGATCGCGTATCGGCGTGCTCCAGCCCGCGGAATAGATCGGATACAGCTCGTGCGGCGTGAAGAAGATATACGCGCCGAGCAGAATCTGCGGCGGAATCGCGGCGATCACCACGAGAATCCGGTGTCCCGGCGCGAGCCGCGCGGGACGCGGATCGAGCACGAGCCACCAGAACAGCAGGCCGTTGATCACCATGCTTCAGTTCATCACGCGATACAGGCGGGCATCGAGCATCGCCTTGAAGTGAATCGGCGAGAGCAGCCAGAAACAGATCAGCCCGACGAACAGCACGACCGCGACGACCGGATTGAACACGATGTCGAAGAACACGCGCGCCGGTTTGCTCTGCGTTGCGGGATGCACGAAGCGTTGCCGCCACGCGAACGGAATGTCCGCGCGCAAGGCCGCGCCCGGATACGACAGCGCGATGAAAAACGGCCCGAGATGATGCAGTACCAGATGCTGCAATCGATGCATGAAGAACTCGTGCTCAAAGAAGTAATCGAGCCGCGTATGCAGCGCAACATAGAGCGCGGTCAACCCGAACTAGGACGAAATGCGCCGCGCGATCGACACGCGCGCATGCCGCGCGCCCCACGCGAACAGAATCGCGGCGACGAGCACGCAAATCACGACCGTCGGCGACAGCTCCCACGGATCGAGCCAGTAGAGCAGCGTGCCCATCGTCAGGATGCTTTCGCGTCGATCACCCGCTTCAGGTCGCTCGCGATGGTGTCGACGGAATCATGATCGGTCGCGAGCAGGCGCGCGTGGCCTTCGCGATCGAAAATGTAGACCGCCGAGCTGTGCGTCACTTCGTACGCGTCGCTCGGGTCGCGCTTTTCCCATCTGATAGGCGACGCGATAACGTTGCGCGACGGCTTCGATCACGCGATCCGAACCGTCAGGCCGACGGCGTGTTTGTTGTCGAAGGCGCGCACGTAGCTGCGCAGCAGTGCGGGTGTGTCGCGCGCGGGATCGACCGACACGAACACGGTCTTGTCCGCGTCGGCCCCGACGCGTTGCAGGACCTGCATCAGACGCGCCATCGTCTCGGGGCAGACGTCCGGGCAATGCGTGTAGTCGAAGTAGAGCAGCGTGGTCCGGCCCTCGAAGTCGCGTCCGGTAACGGGTTTGCTGCCATCGTCGGTGAGCGAGAAATTCAGGTCCGGCAGGTGGCTTGATACATCGGTGAGATGCCATGGTTCGGCGGGTTTCGAACACGCGGTGAGTGCGCAAAGGGCGAGCGGGGCGACAAGATTGCACAGACGTGCGGTGCGTGACTGAGGTTGGAACGAAGCGTGCATCGAAAAATGGACATGCCGTGCTGGCGGCGATGAGTCGATTTGAGTGTATCTATCGTAAAAATTACGCGTTTTCGGTCTGAGGAGGCGCATGATCGTGCTTGCGGCGCATTTTTGAGACAATTCGACGCACGGAGGCAAGCCCGCCGAAAGTCGAACGGATAGGCGCGTACGTAATCTGAACCTTTCGATGTCGCAAGCCGGTGCGCGTAAGATGCCCGCACTTCGAGCCGCGCTGCGCCTGCTCAGGCAAACACATAGGCAAACTACAGGTCAACGATCGATGCAAATTCTTCCCGATTCCCTGTCTCTTGCCGAGACCGCGTTTTTCTTCGATTTCGACGGTACGCTGGTCGAACTCGCCTCCACGCCCGACGGCATTTTCGTGCCGCGTTCGGTGCCCGATATCCTCGCCGCGCTGCGACGCGCGACCAATGGTGCGGTCGCGGTCGTGTCGGGGCGCGGCATCGACAATATCGATTCCTTCCTGCAGATGCCGGATTTGCCCGTCGCCGGCATGCACGGCGCGGAGCGACGCGATTCGAACAGCGACGTGCAGCGCATCGGTTTCAACGATGAGCGCTTGCTGCGCATGGAGCACGCGCTCGAAAAGGTCGTCAGCGCGAACCTCGGCATGTTGCTCGAGATCAAAGGCGCGGCGCTGGCGCTGCACTATCGCAACGCACAGGATCGCGAGCCGACCGCGCGCGCCGCGACCGAACGGCTCGTCGCCGAATACGCCGGTGCCTACGTGCTCCAGCCCGGCAAGATGGTCTACGAGATCAAGCCGAAGGACGTCGACAAGGGCCGCGCGGTGCGCGCCTACATGAGCGAGCCGCCATTCACGGGCCGCAAGCCCGTGTTCATTGGCGATGATCTCACGGACGAAAAGGGCTTCGCCATGGTCAATAAATTCGATGGCCTGTCAGTCAAGGTCGGTCCAGGCGACACGGTGGCGCGCGCGCGCATCGAGTCGGCCGAACTGCTGCTCGACTGGCTGCAGGTCATCGCGGGCACGGCGGGGAAACACGTCTGATAGGCCGCCTGATCATCGTTTCGAACCGCGTACGCCGATTTCCGAAGGCGGCCCGGCGGCGGGCGGCCTCGCGGTCGGTGTCTACGATGCGCTGAAGGAAACCGGCGGCATGTGGTTCGGCTGGAGCGGCGACGTGTTCGACGCGTCGCCCGAGAACATCAGGCTGGAAGAGTACGGGCCGGTGACGTTCGCGACCATCGGTCTCGTCAAGCGCGACTATGACCAGTACTACCACGGTTTCTCCAACGCGACGCTCTGGCCGGCGTTTCACTATCGCCCGGACCTGATCAAGTTCGATCGCCACGAGTACGATGGCTATTGCCGCGTGAATCGCTGGCTCGCGCCGCTGCTCAGGCCGAACGACGTGATCTGGGGGGTGCACGACTATCACCTGATTCCGTTCGCGGACGCGTTGCGCACGCTCGGCGTGACGAACCGCAGGCTTCTCTTTCTGCACATACCGTTTCCCGCGCCGCAAATTCTGCTCAACGTGCCGCGTCATCGCGAGCTGATAGACGCGCTGTGCGCCTCGATCTGCTCGGCTTCCAGACAGAGCTGGATCGCGCGCGTTCGGCGATTACATCGAAACGTAAGCGGGCGGCACGCTTACGCGCCACGGCACAAAGCCGGTGGAAGTGTGCGCGTTCGGCAAGACCTTGCACGCGGCGGCGTATCAGATCGGCGTCTATCCCGACGAGATCGCTGCGCTGGCGAAGGATGGCGAAAGCGGACGCGACGTCGAGATCGTGAAGGCGACGCTGCATCAGCGCAAGCTCGTGATGAGCGTGGACCGGCTGGATTATTCGAAGGGGCTGGTTGAGCGTTTTCGCGCGTTTGAGCGGCTTATCGAGCACGATGCGCATCAGCGCAACAACGTGTCGTTCCTGCAGATCGCGCCGCCGACGCGCAGCGATGTCGATGCCTATCGTGACATCCGCCTACAACTGGAAGCGGAATCGGGCCGCATCAACGGGCGTTATGCGGAGCTGGACTGGACGCCGATCCGCTATCCATCGGCAATACGAGGGGCCGGTGCTCGCCGCGCTGTTCCGCGAGGCGCATGTCGGGCTGGTCACGCCGTTGCGCGATGGCATGAATCTGGTGGCGAAGGAGTATGTGTCCGCGCAGGATCTGGACGATCCCGGCGTGCTCGTGTGTCGCAATTCGTGGGCGCGGCGCATGAGCTGACGGCGGCGCTGATAGTCAACCCGCTCGATATCGACGGTATCGCCGATGCGCTCGCAACCGCGCTCAGGATGCCGCTGAACGAACGCAAGGCGCGCTACGACGAGATGATGCCGCAGCTACGCGAGAACAATGTCTCGGTGTGGCGGGACAACTTCCTGCGAGATTTGAAGGCACGATAAAAAAG
>JAQFVJ010000147.1 GCA_029439525.1 Caballeronia sp. BR6202001591004 | reverse complement strand
CCGGACAATCGTGCTCATTTAACCAAGGCTTCCAGCTCCTTAGACGCCGAGCGCGATAGCCGCCGGCCTTCCTTCGCCACGTTGACCTGCAGGGCCACCCGCGCCACGTCCAACATGGCCTTGGCCAGCTAATAGCTACCCTTGGCCTGCAACCAGGCCAGGACGTCCGCCAAGTGTCAGATCGACGCGCTACCCTCATGCACCGGTGTCGGGAAGCAACCCGGATGAGCCAGCATCAGCTTGCGCATGTTTTGGCGCGACACGCCGACGATCTCAGCCACGTCGGTCAGCCCGACCAGATCCGGCGACATTTCGATCAGCCGGGCCGACGGCGCAGCGCGGCGCACATCAGCCAACGCGCTACGCACAGCAGCGCCGGCATCGGCCGCTTCGCGAGTGAACTCCAGCGCCAGTCGCCCCGGCTGCCCGATACCGACCAGGGCGTCATCGCAGCGGGCTTCGCCCAGGCGCTCGACCAACGTATCCGTGTCGCGGTCGTCGTCGTTGAGCTGGTATTTTCAGGGTGAAAGTGTATTCCATCGCGCTACTCCTTGGCATCGTCGTCAGCTTCGCGTTGCTCGCGATGCGTGGTGCAGTTGTCCACGACACGCCGTAAGGCGTGGGCGTGGGCGTGGTTGCCGGGGTTCTTCGGCGTGCCCCATACACTGGTGATGCAGAACTCGCCGCAGCGACATTCCTCATCGTTGTACGGGCAAATACATCCCCCCAGGCGGTGGCTACTGCCGACTTCGACGCGCCAACCCTGCCCTTCGGCGTGCCTGAGAGCGTCCTCGACCTCTTTCTTCGGATGAGAAGGACGGGCCATCAATGATTTCCAGTATGGGGATGACCGGGTTAGTTGTCAAATGACAACTAACCCGCCCTTCAGGCCATTAAGTGCCGGCACAGTCACGTTCGCCGGCATCAGCTTCGGCACATAGGTTTGCCCGCCGCCCCAGGCATCGACAAGGTTGGCCCACTCTTGCAGCATGTGGCGCCGTTGCTCCACGTATTCGGCCTTGTTGTAGACCGAGCGCGAGGAACGTCCCTCCTCGTGCGCCAGGCACTTCTCGATCCAGTCGCGGTTGAAGCCGATTTCGTTCAACAGCGTCGAGCCGGTGCGACGCAGGTCATGGACGGTGAACGGCTGTAGAGCGGCAGCCCTTTGGTTTTTGCAGCCCCGCGATGAGTTGCGTGACCCGGTTCAAGGTTGCATTGGATATGCAGCGCTCGGCATCTTAACGGGAGGGAAAAACGAACCTTGAGCCTGCCGCGTAGGCGTGCAGCGTGGTGAAGATATCGAGCGCCTGGCGCGACAGATCGACGACATGCCGATTGCGCCCCTTCATCCGCTGCTTCGGAATCGTCCACGTCGCGCGTTCGAAATCGACCTCATCGGTGGCCTGGATCAGCTCGCTCTTGCGCACCAGCGTCAGCAGGATCAGGCGCAACGCCAGCTTGATGGTCGAGGTCGGCACCGATTTCATCTGCTGCACCATCAGCTGGATTTCCAGCGGCGACAAAGCGCGAGATCCTTCGGCACGAAGGTGGCGATTGAGGCCGCTCCCACGCTGTTGGCGGGGTTGTCCACCTTTTCGCCGTGGGCGATGGCGTAGACATAGACCTGCTTCACGATGTCCCGAATCTGCACCGTCGTGGCAGGCGCCCCGCGTTCCTTGACCTTGTTGCACAAGGCCCGCAGGTCTTCGGGCTGGATTTCGGTCAGCAGGCGGTTCTGGAAAACCGGCAGGATGTCCCGGTCGGCATGGCGCGGGTGCTATCGGCCAACTTCGCGTTGGCCAGCCATGTCTCCATTGCCGTGCCAAAGGTCTTGATGGCAAGTACCCGACATTTCTCGCGCTGCTTTTTAAGCGCGGGCGAGATGCCCTTGAGAATGGCTTTCCGCACGTCCAGGAGTATTCGCGGCCATCGCCAGCGAAATACCGTCAGGGCCATAGTGCCCGATGGTCAGTGTTTCGCGGCGGCCGTTGAAACGGTAATCGTAGCGGAAGGTGACGGTACCGCTGGGCGATACCGTCACATACATCCCGTCCCGGTCAGAAGCTTTATAAATCTTGGACTTAGGCTTCAGATTACGCAGTGCAGCGTCGGTAAGCATCGAGATTTTTCTCCTGCTTTTTGACGGGTTTTACCGTCCAAGACGGTAAAAGTCTGAATAGTGAACGGGAGGGTCTTAATCCGGCCTCGATTCTTACCGCCACTTTTACCGCCACCCTGTTTTGCTGGCCGGCGATAGCCCCGATAGATACCGCGAGGCATTTCTTTATAAATCAACCCGTTACGGCAATCTTTCGATACCTGGCGATAGTTCTCGAAGGACGTCAATTCACTCCCACTCAATCGTCGCCGGCGGCTTCCCTGAAATGTCGTACACTACTCGATTGGTCCCGCGCACTTCATTAATGATGCGATTGCTCACATGCCCGAGCAATTCATGCGGCAGATGCGCCCAATGCGCGGTCATGAAGTCCAGCGTCTGCACCGCGCGCAGCGCGACCACGTACTCGTAAGTCCGTCCATCGCCCATCACGCCGACGCTCTTTACGGGCAGGAACACCGCGAACGCCTGACTCGTCAGGTCGTACCACGACTTGCCCGTTTCCTTGTCGAGGGTATTGCGCAGCGTCTCGATGAAAATCGCGTCCGCGCGACGCAGCAAGTCCGCGAACTCGCGCTTCATTTCACCGAGAATCCGAACGCCGAGACCCGGACCCGGGAACGGATGGCGATACACCATCGTCGGCGACAAACCGAGCTTCACGCCGAGTTCGCGCACTTCGTCCTTGAACAGTTCGCGCAACGGTTCGAGCAGCTTGAGGTTGAGCGTTTCCGGCAGACCGCCCACGTTGTGATGGCTCTTGATCGTGTGCGTACTCTTCTTGCCCTTGCCTGCCGATTCGATCACGTCCGGATAAATCGTGCCCTGCGCGAGCCACTTCGCGTCCGTCAGCTTGTCGGATTCCGCGTGGAACACTTCGACGAACTCCGCGCCGATGATCTTGCGCTTCGCCTCGGGATCGGTCACGCCGGCGAGCTTCGACAGGAATTCTTCGCTCGCATCGACATGGATCACCTTCACGCCGAGGTGATCGGCGAAAGTGGACATCACCTGCTTTGCTTCGTCCTGACGCAACAGACCATGATCGACGAACACGCACGTCAGCTGATCGCCGATCGCGCGATGCAATAACGCTGCCGCCACCGACGAATCCACGCCGCCCGACAGGCCGAGGATGACATGCTCATCGCCCACCTGCGCGCGGATTTTCTCGACCGCTTCGTCGAAGTAATGACCCATCTCCCAGTCGGCGTTCGCGCCGCACAGTTCGAGCACGAAGCGGTCGAGCATCTGCTTGCCCTGCACCGTGTGCGTGACTTCCGGGTGCCATTGCACGCCGTAAAAACGGCGGTCGTCGTCGGCCATCGCGGCGATCGGGCACGAAGGCCTCGACGCCATCAGCTTGAAGCCCGCGGGCATATCCGCCACCTTGTCGCCGTGGCTCATCCAGACCTTGAGCATCGACTCGCCTTCGGCGCTTTTGAAGTCCGAGATGCCTTCCAGAAAACCGGTGTGATTCAGCGCCTGAATTTCCGCATAGCCGAACTCGCGCACCTTGCCGAGTTCGACCTTACCGCCGAGCTGATCAGCCATCGTCTGCATGCCGTAGCAGATGCCGAGTACCGGCACGCCGAGATCGAAGACGATTTGCGGCGCGCGCGGCGAGCCCGCCTCGGTGACCGAATTCGGCCCGCCCGACAGGATGATGCCCTTCGGCGCGAAATCGCGGATGAACGTCTCGTCGACGTCGTACGGATGAATCTCCGAATAGACGTGCGACTCGCGGATACGCCGCGCGATCAACTGGGTGACTTGGGAGCCGAAATCGAGAATGAGGATTTTGTCGTGCATGGCTGCGGCCAAAGGCTAATTGAACGAATGAGATGTGGGTGCCGCCCAGTCTTCGCGCCCGCGTGACCTGACGGCAGATAAATCGACGGCTAGTGCGAAGGTCGACCGTGTATGTTTCTGATGCTGCGCGCGCCGAGGCGGGGGCGTTCAACGCCTGCGCGCCAGGTGTTCGGGCGCGCGTTCAGCGTGGCGCTCCGTTCGCCGCATCCGGCGCGATGCGTCCGGTAAGCGGATCGACACGCCGTCCCGTCGCCGGATCGATATCGCCGCTGATGACCGGTTCGATGCGCTTGCCGGTGACCGGATCGATCTCGCGCCCACTGACCGGGTCGATCGTGCGGCCGGTGACGGGATTGATGGCGGTCACATCCGGCGCACGCGCCGCTGGACGAATGCCCGCTTCGACCGGCTCAGCGGCCACGCGCTCCGTTTCACGCTTTTTCGACGCCCGCTTCTCCACCCGATCCGCCGATGCCGCGCCCGTCTGCTTTGCGCGCTCGCGCCGCCGCACGGCGGACGACAGACGCACGCTGCCGAATCCGAGCACGATCAGCACGACACCGACCACCGCCGTGCTCACCTGCCCGAAGCCCGCGACTTTCAGCGTATGCAGCCCGAGCAGCCAGACCAGCACCACGATGTCGGATAGCCATTGAACGTGACCGGAGACCCGCGCAACCCGTGCCGTCAGCGCGCCGTCAATGGCCGCATGAAACGCCAGCCATGCCAGACCGCCGAGCGCGATACCGAGCAAGACCCCGGCGAACACCGGCTGCACGCGGGTCGGGTCGAGTTACAGCGCGCCGTACAAGCCCGCCCACGGCGTCAGCACGAACAGCAGGCCGAACGCCTGAAAAATTAGGGCGTTGAGAATGAGCACGACCCGCAGCAACGGCTTCATGGTCGATCGGTCCGGTGATTAGTCGACGTGGTAGTTGGGCGCTTCCTTCGTGATCTGCACGTCGTGGACATGCGACTCGCGCATGCCGGCCGCCGTGATCTGCACGAATTCCGCCTTGTCATGCAGCTCGGCGATGGTGCGGCAACCGCAGTAGCCCATGCTCGCGCGCACGCCGCCGACCACCTGGAACAAGATGGCGTTGACCGAGCCCTTGTAGGCAACGCGGCCTTCGATGCCTTCCGGCACCAGCTTGTCGATGTTCGCCGAGTTGTCCTGGAAGTAGCGGTCCGCCGCACCGTCCTTCATGGCGCCGACCGAACCCATGCCGCGGTACGCCTTGTACTGGCGGCCCTGATACAGGAACACGTCGCCCGGCGATTCTTCGATGCCGGCGAGCATGCTGCCCATCATCACGACGTTCGCGCCTGCCGCGAGCGCCTTGGAGACGTCGCCCGAGAAGCGCACGCCGCCGTCCGCGATGACTGGAATGCCGCTGCCGCGCAGCGTTTCCGACACGTTGGCGATCGCCGTGATCTGCGGCACGCCCACGCCCGCGACGATCCGCGTCGTGCAGATGGAACCGGGGCCGATACCGACCTTCACCGCATCCGCGCCGTATTCGACGAGCGATTTCGCCGCCGCCGCCGTCGCGATATTGCCGCCGATGACCTGCACCTTCGGATAGTTTTGCTTGACCCAGCGCACGCGCTCCAGCACGCCCTGGCTATGGCCGTGCGCCGTATCGACGACGATCACGTCGACGCCCGCCGCCGCGAGCAGTTCCACGCGCTCTTCATTGTCTGGACCGACGCCCACTGCCGCGCCCACGCGCAGCTTGCCGTCTTCGTCCTTGCACGCCTCCGGGTTTTCCGTCTGCTTGGTGATGTCCTTCACCGTCATCAGGCCGCGCAGTTCGAACGCGTCGTTCACCACCAGCACGCGCTCCAGGCGATGGCTGTGCATCAGCGCCTTGGCTTCGGCGAGCGACGTGCCTTCCTTGACGGTCACCAGACGCTCGCGCGGCGTCATGATATTGCGCACCGGCTTGTCCAGACGCTCTTCGAAACGCAGGTCGCGGTTGGTGACGATACCGATGAGTTGCGCGCCCTCCACCACCGGAAAGCCCGAGATGCCGTGCTGTTGCGTCAGCGCGATGACCTCGCGCACGCACATTTGCGGCGGAACCGTGATCGGATCGCGCACGACGCCGGATTCGGAGCGCTTTACCTTCGCGACTTCGCGGGCCTGCTTTTTCGCAGTGAGATTCTTGTGGACAATGCCGATGCCACCCATCTGCGCCATGGCGATGGCCAGCCGGCCTTCGGTGACCGTGTCCATGGCGGCGGACACGAGTGGCATATTCAGGGAGATGTTGCGAGTCAGCTGGGATTTCAGGCTGGTATCGCGCGGGAGAACATTGGAAAACGCAGGCACGAGGGGCACATCATCGAACGTGAGTGCTTTCTGGATCAGACGCATGGCAAATCCTATGGGCGCAAAAGCAGATTATACCGATAGTTCTTCGGGTTTTCACTGTCTGAACAGGAGCTTAGCCCGACTTGCCCTCGATTTTGCTGCAAATTTCGAACCATCGGCGCTCTTCGTGGTGTCACGCGGTGCCTCGCTCCGGCGGTGCACGTTTGAACAAGACGCCCTGCCCGGTGTGCGTGTTACGCTTCGCGCCGTCTAGTGAAACGTCGGTAGGAGTCGGGCAATGCAGCGCGGTGTGATGTACGGAATGATGGCGGGTGCGATCTGGGGTTTCATCTTTCTCGCGTCGCGCGTGCTGCCGGATTTCTTGCCGCTCACGCTCAGCATCGGGCGCTATCTGATGTACGGGCTGGTGCCGCGGTGGCGCTGCCGTTCGCGTGGCGCCTCGTCCACCAGCTCTCGCCATCGGCCAGGCCGTAGCACACGTCGATGTGAAGATTCATTTTTTGCCGTAGCGCTGGTCCGCGCGCTTCACGAAGGAATCGACGAACGTGTTGGCGATATGGCTGAACACCGGCCCGATGATCTTCTCCAGGATCACGTTGGAGAACTCGTAGTGCAGCGCGAATTCGATCTTGCAGGCGTCCGCGCGCAGCGGAATGAAACGCCAATATCCAGTGAACTTCTTGAAAGGCCCGCTCAGAAACTCCATATCGATGGAGGTCGGCCGTTTCTGCACGTTACGTGTGGCGAAATGCTGCTTGATGCCCTTGAAGCTGATGTCGATCTTCGCTTCCATGCCGGTTTCGTCGTGACGGCCGATTTCCACGCCGCCGCACCACGGCAGGAAATTGGGGTAGTCGGCGACATCGGTGATGAGGTCGAACATTTCTTCCGCTGAATGACGGATCAATACGGTTTTCTGGACGTCTGCCATAAGGGCGCGGCGGTGGCTTCGGGTGACTTTTTCGGGCTGCGGCGCGACGAACAACGCGGCGTGGGTTCGTCCGCGGGACGGCGCGCTGCTAAAATCATGATTTTAAACGAGTTGGGCACTTTCCATTCATGAGTATCATCGACAACAGAAAAGCCTTCTTCGATTACTTCATCGAGGAACGCTACGAAGCCGGTCTCGTGCTCGAAGGCTGGGAAGTCAAGGCATTGCGCGCGGGCCGCGGGCAAATCAAGGAAGGCTACGTCGTCATCAAGCAGGGCGAACTGTTCCTGATCGGCACGCACATCAGCCCGCTGCCCGAGGCATCGAAGTTCGCCAATCTGGATCCGGTGCGCACGCGCAAGCTGCTTCTGCATCGCGATCAGATCGACAAGCTCATCGGCAAGGTCGAGCAACGCGGGCATACGCTCGTGCCGCTGAACTTCCACTATAAGGAAGGCCGCGTGAAGTGCGAGATCGGTCTGGCGAAGGGCAAGAAGCTGCACGACAAGCGCGAGACGGAAAAGAAAGGCGACTGGGATCGCGAACGCGCGCGGCTGATGCGGACCGCGACACGGTAAAAGCAGACGGGGCGCTCTTTGGCGCCCCGTCTGCTTTTAGCTCTTCTTGATTTAGCCCTTCTTGATGAGTCCGCCGCCGTTGCCCTTCACGATCGACAACGCCGACGCGATCATCGAACTCATGTCGGACATGTTGCCCGGCACGATCAACGTATTGCCCTGCTTGGCGATATTGCAGAACCCGCCGACATACTGTTCCGCGACCCTTCAGATTCACCGCGTCTATGCTGTCCGCCGTCTGAATCGCCATGCCGATCTTTTCGATGGCCTGCGCGTTCGCTTCTGCGAGGGCGAGACTGGCCGCCGCCTCGGCCTGCGCCTGATTGATCGCTGCCTGCCGCTCGCCTTCGGACTTCTGGATCGCCGCCTCGCGCGCCCGA
>JAQFVJ010000146.1 GCA_029439525.1 Caballeronia sp. BR6202001591004 | reverse complement strand
CCCACGATTTTGGTCACCCCTCTCGCAGTTGCGCTTCGCTTCATTCGCTCTGTTCAACTCATGGTAGAACTTGCACCTACGCACCTACAAGATTGCGTCTATGCTGGGCGCACAAGAAAAAGGCCCCGCGAAGTTCGTGGGGCTTTTTTCGATCCTAAAGCCCGTGCGTAGGTTTTACCCAGCCGGGACGACGACGACCGTGTGCTTCTTCGCAGCGCCCTTGGTCACGAACTTGACGTGGCCGTCGGTCAGCGCGAACAGGGTGTGATCCTTGCCGATGCCGACATTCTCACCCGGATGCATGCGCGTGCCGCGCTGGCGAATGATGATGCCGCCTGCGTTGATTGCCTGGCCGCCGTACACCTTCACGCCGAGGCGTTTCGACTCGGCGTCGCGGCCGTTGCGGGAAGACCCGCCTGCTTTTTTGTGTGCCATTTGCTGAGCTCCTTAACCGATGCACTTACGCGTTGATCGCGTCGATGCGCAGTTCGGTGTAGTTCTGGCGATGGCCAGCATGCTTTCGGTAGTGCTTCCGGCGACGCATCTTGAAGATTGTAACTTTGGCGTGACGACCTTGGGAAACCACGGTAGCCTTGACGGAAGCCCCACTGACCAGCGGCGTACCGAACTTAATCAATTCGCCTTCGCCTACTGTGAGAACCTGGTCGAGCGTGATTTCTGCGTCAATGTCTGCCGGTATCTGTTCTACTTTCAATTTTTCGCTAACGGCAACCTTGTACTGCTTGCCGCCGGTTTTTATGACCGCGTACATTGAGAAAGAACCTCACTCTGAATATTTCGCTGCGCAGAAAACCCTGCACGGGAAAACCTTCACAAATTTTCCACGCACCACGCGGGAAGCCCGAATTATACATAGGGTTACGCTCGACGTCAAAGTACATTGACGTTTCCGGCGGCGGTGCAGGCCGGCATTCTCCTTCTGACTGCAGCAGGCACGCGAATCGCGGACTGACTCGAGGCCGATCGTCGGCGAAAATTACCCGAATTCAGTCCGATTTTTGCCCCCGGCACCCCCAGCCGGCGTGACGAACCTCGTCGCCCGTCGGATTCGCCTTATAATCTGCCGCATTACCCTATTTGTCGATCATGTCGTCCACCGCCACGTCCTCCCCCAACGCCACCGCACTGCTTGCCCCCATCGCCGAGGACATGCAGCAGGTTAATCGCGTCATCCGGCAGCGCCTGGCATCCGAAGTGATGCTCATCAACCAGATTTCGGAGTACATCATCGGCGCGGGCGGCAAACGCCTGCGGCCAGCGCTGCTGCTGCTGGTTTCGGGCGCGCTGGGCGACACGACCGGCCATCGGCACGAACTCGCGGCGGTGGTGGAGTTCATCCACACGGCGACGCTTCTGCACGACGACGTGGTCGACGAATCCGATCTGCGCCGTGGCCGCAAGACCGCCAACGCGCTTTTCGGCAATGCGGCGAGCGTGCTGGTCGGCGACTTCCTGTATTCGCGCTCGTTCGAAATGATGGTGAGCGTCGGCAAGATGCGCGTGATGGAAATTCTCTCGGTCGCGACCAACATCATTTCTGAAGGCGAAGTGCTGCAGTTGCTGAACATGCACGATCCGGATGTCGACGAAGCGCGCTACATGCAGGTGATCCGCTACAAGACGGCAAAGCTGTTCGAAGCGGCGGCGCAGCTCGGCGCGGTGCTGGCGGGTTCGGATGCGCGCACGGAGGCGGCGGCGGCGGAATTCGGCCGGCGCATTGGCACGGCGTTCCAGATCATGGACGACTGGCTCGATTACACCGGCACGCCCGAATCGATGGGCAAGAACGCCGGCGACGATCTGCGCGAAGGCAAACCGACGCTGCCGCTCATCTATCTTATGGAGCACGGCACGCCGGAGCAGGCGGCGTTCGCGCGCGAGGCGATCGAACAAGGCGGCACGGATCGCTTCGACACAATCTTCCACGCGATCACGACGTCCGGCGCGCTAGATCACACGCTGGAATGCGCGCGAAAAGAGGCTCAGGCAGCGGCAAATGCGATTTCTTCATTTCCCGATTCTATTTTTAAAAAGAGCCTGCTAAAATTATATTTTTATTCGACATTCCGCCAGTCTTGAAATGGACTTAAGCGGCGAAGCAATACAAGTTTGGTCCGTTTGGACGAATTCGGGGTGTAGCTTAGCTTGGTAGAGCGCTACGTTCGGGACGTAGAGGCCGGAGGTTCGAATCCTCTCACCCCGACCAAGTCCTATCGCCCGGAAAGCGGCGTCAGCAAAAGCTCGCGCAGTTTTCCTTCATTTCCGGTCCCGCATGGCATAGTCACTCGCCTCACAAGCAAAAATCTTGGCGCTGCGCGGCGTGGACGCGGGCCTGTCTGCTATATTCCCCCCCTCCATCTCCACCCTACTCGATCAATCGCGTGGGCAACCCTTCCTGGGCGCAAATCACAGCACCATTTTTCTGCTTCTCATCCTCTCAGGCTTCTTCTCTATCTCCGAAACGTCGATGATGGCGCTCAACCGCCATCGGCTGAAGTACCTCGCGAGCCAGGGTTCGCTGGGCGCGCACCACGCAAGGACTGCTGCCAAGACCGATCAGTTGCTCTCGGTGATCATGATCGGCAACAACAACCTAATCATCATCCCCGTGCTCACAACGTCGATCGCGCTGCGCACGTTCGGGCACGACAACATGGTGCTGTCGATCACGAGGGCGTCATCGCGTTTCTGATCATTGTGTTCGCGAAGATCGCGCCGAAGATCGTCGGGACGACCAGTCGCGCTGCCCGCGAGCCTGATCCTCGCGCCGCTGATGCGTATCGCGCGGCCGCTGGTCTTGTTCGTGAATCTGTTCGCCAATGCGATCCTCGCGACGTTGCATACAACACGAAAAACAAGCGCGATTAGCGCCTCTCGCCCGAGGAGTTGCGCACCATCGTGCTCGAAACCGGCAGCTTCATGCCGACCAAGCACCCAGCATCCTGCTCAATCTGTTCGACCTGGAAAAAAACATCTCCTCCCGTCGACGATGTGATGATCCCGCGCCGCCGGATCGAAGCGCTCGACTTCGATGCGCCGTTCGAGCAGATCCTGCATCAGCTCGAAACCCACGACAAACTGGTCGTCTATCAGAGGGAGGGCGGCATCGATCGTGTGCTCTCACAGCGTTCTGCATGTGCGCAAGACGCTGTCCGCGCTGCATAACCAGGAATTCGAGCGCGATACTCTGCGCGAACTGCTCACCGAGCCGTACTTCGTGGCGACGGGCACGCCGGTCTTCCAGCAGTTGCAGTACTTTCAGGAAAGCGGCCAGCGCATTGCGATTGTCGTGGACGAGTACGGCAAACTGCAAGGACTCGTCACGCCGGAAGACATCATCGAAGAACTGATCGGCGAATTCACGACGACGATTCCGCGCGGCGCCGGCTCGCGCGGCGGCTGGGACGAGAACAGCGAGTGCATCGTGGCAGGCAGCATGCCGCTGCGCGAACTGAACCGCTGGCTGCATCTGCAATTGCCGACCGACGGACCCAAGACGCTCACGGCCTCATCCTCGGGACGCTGGAGGGATATTCCTGACGACGATGTGTCGATTCGCATCGCGGGCGTGCATTTCGAAGTGCTGCGCAGCGACGATCAGGCGATCCGCACGGTGAAAATTTTCTGTCCGCCCGAAAGGATTACAGAAACGCGCGCTGCGGTAATCCCCGTTAGCCATTCGGCCGAATAGCCACATGCGATGGTCGGCGGGATGATCGAGCCAGATCGACTCCCACGGCCTTCGCATGAACACTCCCGCTTTCATCACCGCATCCGGCGACGACGCGCCCGCCGTTGGCTCCTCACCGACACACCTTGCGTGAAGCCGCCGCGCGCGGCGCCTCTGATATCCACGTCAAACCGTTCGAGCACGACTGGCGCATCTGGCTGCGCGTCGACGGCGTGTTGGATGTGCTGCGCCACCTGCCGCCGCATTTGCGCGATGCATTCGTGACGCGAATCAAGGTGCTGTCGCACATGGATATCGCCGAGCAGCGCGTACCGCAGGACGGACGTCTGCGTCTGACGCTGCCGGGCAGACAGAACGGCGACTATCGCGTGAACTTGCTGCCCACGCTGTTCGGCGAAAAGCTAGTGCTGCGGCGCCTCGATGCGCTTCCGCCCGATCTGTCGCTCGGCGCGCTCGGTTTCGACGATACGCAAAGAGTCGCACTGTCGAATCCGTGATCCGCGCGCCGCACGGTCTTGTTCTCGTGACCGGCCCGACCGGCAGCGGCAAAACGCTGTCGCCCTACTGCTTCCTGCAAATGGCTCAACGCGCAGTCGCGCAATGTCTGCTCGGTCGAGGATCCGGCCGAGATTCAGCTTGCCAGCATCATCAGGTCAGCGTGCGGGAAAGGGCTGGATGAACTTCGCGGTCGCGTTGCGCGCGTTCATGCGGCAGGATCCGGACGTCATCATGGTCGGTGAAATCCGCGATGCCGAAACCGCCGATGTCGCCGTCAAGGCCGCACAGACCGGCCATCTCGTGCTGTCGACGCTCCACACGCACGACGCGCCCACGGCGATCGCGCGGCTCATCGATATCGGTGTGGCGCCGTATAACCTCGCGTCGGCGTTGCGGATGGTCACGGCGCAGCGCCCCTCGTGCGCAAGCTGCGCGAAGCGTGTCGCGCGCTGTCGACGCTGACGCTGAACGACGGCTTCGTCCGTTCGAACCGCGAGGCTGTGCGGCGTGTCATGGCATCGGGTATCGCGGGAGAGTCGGCGTGCATCAGTTGATGATGCCGGTGTCCGATACCTTGCGCGAGTTGATCGTCGCGCGAGCGGCGACGCACGAAATCGCGCGTCAGACTCAACTCGAAGGCATGCCGACATTGTGCGATGCCGCGTTCGCCCGCGTGCGCGAAGGCGTGACGAGCGTCGCCGAAGCCAACGACGCGACGGAGACGGCATGATGCACACGGCTTCAGCGGAGCTGCGCTTCGCGTAGCGTGGCATTACCATCGACGGAGCGCGCAGACGCGGCACTCGTCGCCACCGATGCCATCGCGGCAGCACGATGCTCAAGCGCGATGGCGTCATCGTGCTCGAACTCGAAGCGCTCGGTGCCGCGCCGCCGCCCAAAGCGAGCGTCGCCGATGTGACCGTCTTCACGCGCCAGCTCGCCGGTCTGTTGCGCGCGGGCCGCTCGCCGGTGCGCTCGATCTGCTCGCCGATGCCGGCACGCGCGGCGGCCTGCCGCGTATCGTGCGGACGGTCGCTCGCGATATCTCGCGCGGCGTACCGTTCTCGTCGGCGCCTTTCGAGTCATCCGACGGCGTTCGGCACGTTGCCAGCTCGTCGCGGTCGGCGAAGTCGCGGGCGCGCTGCCCGCCGTGCTGACGCGTCTCGCGATGATCGCGAACGCGCCGCGTCGCAGCGCGCGAAATTGCGCGGCGCGCTTGCCTATCCCTATCCGGTGATGGTGCTGCTGTCGCTCGCGATCACAGCGGGTCTTCTGATAGGCGTCGTGCCCACGTTCAAGACGATCTTCGACGGCTTCGGCACCGCGCTGCCCGCACCGACGCGCTTCGTGCTGGCGCTGTCGGACGGCGTCGCGCGCCACGCGCCGTTCGCCGCTGTGCGTGTATCGTGCTGCTCGTTGCACGCTGGCTGAAGCGCTCGCCCGATGCCGGCGAACACACCGATCGCATCCTGCTGAAACTGCCAGCTCATCGGCGCCCTGCTGCGTTCGCTGGCGGTCGCGCGCTGGAGCTGCGAGCAGCGTGCCGAGCGCGCGGCTGGCACATCGCTCTCCGATGCCTTGGATTCGCTCACGCACGCGACGGGCAATCGCGTTTTCGATCACGCGACGGTGGAAATCGCCACGCGTCTGAGCAACGGCGAGCGCCTCGCCGCCGCGATGCACGCGCTGCGCTGCTTCCCGCAGGACGTCGTGCAACCGATCGCGGTCGCCGAAGAATCCGGCTCGCTCGACGCGATGCCGCTCGATCTCGCCGCGCTCGCCGATGCACAGATCGGCGAACGCATCGGCACCTTCGCGAGTCTGTGCGAGCCGCTCGTCATCACCGTATTGGACGCGCTCGTGGGCGGCCTCGTCATCGCGATGTATCTTCCCATCATTCAGCTCGGCAACGTGGTGTAGCATCGCGGGCTAAAGCCTCTATTCAGACATCATGCAGCCTTCGTTCGATCTGTCCGCCGTTCATATCGCGAGCCGCTACGGCGAGGCGTTCGCGTTGCTGCCCGTCGGTGCGCAGTACGCGTTCGCCGTCGTGTTCGGTCTCGTGATCGGCAGCTTTCTGACGGTCGTCGTGCATCGGCTTCCGGTGATGCTCGAACGCGCGTGGCATGCCGAACTGTCCGATTTGCCCGACGCTCCCGGCGCAGCTGACGACGATTACCCCGAGCGCTTCAACCTCGCGATGCCGCGCAGCGCATGTCCCCACTGCGGTCACGTTCTGCGCGCGTGGGAAAACATTCCCGTCGTCAACTATCTCATTCAACGTGGCAAATGTTCGTCGTGCAGCGCGCGCGTGAGTCCGCGCTATCCGCTGATCGAACTTACATCAGGTGCGCTCGCCGCGCTGTCGCTCTACGCGTATGGCCCGAACTGGCTGGCGTTCGCCGCCTTCGGCCTGTGCGCGACGCTGCTCGCGGCCGGACTCATCGATTACGACACGCGCTATCTTCCCGACATACTGACGCTGCCCTTGCTGTGGGCTGGTCTCGTCGTCAATCTCGGGGACGGCGGCTTTGCGAACTTGCACGGTGCGGTCACGGGCGCGATCGCCGGATATCTGTTTCTATGGTGCGTGTACTGGCTCTTCAAGCTCGTGCGCGGCGTCGAAGGCATGGGTTACGGAGACTTCAAACTGCTCGCGGCGCTCGGCGCGTGGCTCGGCTGGGCGGCGTTGCCGCAGGTCGTGCTGATTTCGGCAGTGGCGGGCGCGGCGTTCGGCATCTTCGCGACGTGGCGCAAGCGCATGCGCTTCGAGGAACCGTTGCCGTTTGGGCCGTTTCTCGCGGCGGGCGGTGCAATCATGCTTTTCATCGGCACGCCGTTCTATGCGTTGTTTGGTTGAGCGTTGATCGGTCGATCGAAAAAAGGATAAAGAGCTTCGGATGTTCAGCATTGGCCTGACGGGCGGCATCGGCAGCGGCAAGAGCACGGTCGCGGATCGGTCCGCCGCGCACGGCGTGCCGCTCGTCGATACGGATCTCATCGCGCATCAGGTGACGGCGCCCGGCGGCGTCGCGATGCCGCTCATCGCCAGTGAATTCGGCGACGCTTTCGTGGCCCCTGACGGCGCGCTCGACCGCAGGAAGATGCGCGAACTCGTCTTCGCCGACGACACCGCCCGAGCGCGGCTCGAAGCCATCGTGCATCCGCTGATTCGCGCGGAAACCGAACGTCAGCGACACGCGGCGGGCGGCCCGTATCATATCGTCGTGGTGCCGCTGCTGGTGGAGTCGGTCGACTGGTCGACACGGGTCTCGCGCGTGCTCGTGGTCGATTGCCCGGTCGAGACACAGATCGCGCGCGTCATCCGGCGCAACGGCTTCACGCGCGAGCAAGTGCTGGCGATCATCGCGAAACAGGCATCGCGCGAAGCACGTCTTGCCGCCGCCGACGATATCGTCACGAACGACGCATCCGCGACGCTCGACGCCCTCGCGCGCGAAGTCGATGCGCTGCACGAGCGCTACCTCGCGCTGGCTTCCCTATGAAGAAACGCTGACCGCGCAAAAGGAAAAACGCGAAAGAGTTTCCTTTTGGGCAGCGAAAACGCTCGTTCGGGCCGTAAATCGGCCCCGATTTGCTAGGGTAGGCATGCGGCATTAGAATGTGCAGATTTCCACTCCCGGAAGCAACCGATCTACTTCGAGGCAAGCGCGCTTGATCCTTTACGAGTATCCCTTCAACGAGCGAATCCGGACGCTGCTGCGACTCGAAGACCTGTTCGAGCGCTTCACGTTCTTTCTGACTCAGGAAGACGCGCGTGAACATCACGTCGCGCTGACGACACTCTTCGAAATTGCGGAAGTTGCGGGCCGCACGGATCTCAAAGCCGATCTCATGAAGGAACTCGAGCGTCAGCGACAGACGCTCGCACCGTTCCGCGGCAATCCCGGCATCGAGCAAGAAGCGCTCGATGCCGTGCTCGGCGAAATCGAGCAGACGCTCGCCGGTCTCGGCGACATGCACGGCAAAACCGGCCAGCATCTCGCGGACAACGAGTGGCTCTCCAGCATCCGCAGCCGCACGATCATCCCCGGTGGAACCTGCAAATTCGATCTGCCGTCGTACTACGCCTGGCAGCAGTTGCCGGTGGAGGAGCGCCGTCAGGACATCGCCAAATGGGTCATGCCGATGCTCGCCCTGCGCGACGCCGCCGCCATCGTGCTACGTCTCGCGCGCGAATCGGGACAGGCGTCGAAGGTCATGGCGGTGCAAGGCAGCTATCAGCAGATGCTGTCCGGCAGAACTTATCAATTGATGCAGGTGCGCGTGTCACCGGACACCCGCATCATTCCTGAGGCGAGCGCCAACAAATATATGTTATGGGTACGCTTCACGGTGCAGGACGGCGACCTGAAACCGCGCCCCGTGAACGTCGACGTGCCATTTCATCTGACGCTTTGCAGTCTTTGAACGATTTGAACGAGCGGGCGATCTGATGGATCGCCTCGCATATGTTCAAATAACGGCAATAGCCGGCTCAATTCGCTACTGTCATGACCACCGTCGTCAAATGCCCGACCTGCAGCAAAGAAGTCCGCTGGGTCCCCGAAAACCGTTTTCGCCCGTTCTGCTCCGAGCGCTGCAAGCAGATCGACCTCGGCGCGTGGGCGACCGAGAAATATCGCATCGAAGGCAACGCGCAGGAAACGCCGCCGGACGATGACACGCGCGGCGGCCTAAATTAATTAACGCTTACTCGCGCATTTCTTCCTCGAGCCATTCGAGAATCGGAATCGCCGCCGGCAACAGCGGCGATACGTCCACCGGCAGCGTCTGCCAGGCGATCGCCTGACCTTCCTGCCCGGCCGGCGTGCCGTTCCACTTCGTCACCTTGCAAAAACACAGCCGCACATAGGCGTGCGGATAGTCGTGTTCGAGCGTGCGCCAGAGTTCGCACGCGGTAACGTCGATGCCTAGCTCTTCGTGCAGCTCGCGCCCGAGCGCCACCTCGATGCTCTCGCCCGCTTCGAGCTTGCCGCCCGGAAATTCCCAGTAGCCTTCGTACAGCTTGCCCGCCGGACGCTGCGCGAGCAGATAGCGGCCGTCGTTTTGCACCCTCACGCCGACGGCGACTTCGGTCACCTTGCGGCCATCGGGTGCGAGATCGTGTTGCGAATCGCTCATGCCGCCGGTCCCGTCTTGCGTCCCGACCAGTCGCGCGCGAACTGCCACGCGACGCGCCCCG
>JAQFVJ010000145.1 GCA_029439525.1 Caballeronia sp. BR6202001591004 | reverse complement strand
ACCGCCATCGTGCGTGCGCCGACGGCGGTATGGCCGTCGTCGGTGCTGCCTTCGGTCGCTGCGGTGGTGGCTGAGTGATTATTGGCCGCACCGGTGGATTTGTTGAGTGAACCCGAGCCGCCGCAGGCGCTCAGTGCGAGCAGCGCCGCGATGACGTCTGCCGTCCCCCTCATGTGAATGGTTTCGCGACTAAGTTTGTTGGTTTTCATTGATCTCAGAGATATCTGTTTTGTCTTGGATCATCAGGCGGCGTGACGCGCTCGCGGCGCGACATTCGCCGCCGGAAGTCCGATCGATAAACGCTGCGTTCAAACACATGCACACGCGCAGGAAGGATGGATGAATCATGCGAGCACATGGCGATGTCCGCGCGCCGGCCCGTGGGATGGGAATGGACGAGCACGGTCATGCCGCGACTCGTGATCGCGGTTTATCCCGGTGCTTCGGTAGATGCCGTCAGCCGGGGCGATCAGGTGCCCGTGCTCCCGCTGCCCTTGAGCGTTGCGCAGCATCAAGCCCGCGAATGTCGATTGCTTTTACGTGCGTCAGCTGGCAGCACTCGGTCTCGGGCAGGCGGTATTGTGCGCGGAGCGTTTCGTCGGCGGCCAGCCTTTTGCCGTGATTCTCGCGGATGATCTGCTGCACGGCGATTCGACCGTGATGAAGCAGCTCGTCGAAGTCTTCGATCACTATCGCAGCTCGGTGATCGGCGTCGAACACATCGCGCGTGAGGAAAGCGCGTCGTACGGCGTGATCGAAGGGCGCGAATGGGAAGAGGATGTCATCAAGCTCTCCGATATCATCGAAAAGCCGCAACCCGCGCTCGCGCCGTCCAATCTCGGTATCGTCGGCCGCTATGTGCTGATGCCGAGTATCTTCGATCATCTGCGCAACACGAAACCGAATGCGGGCGGAAAAATTCAGTTAACCGATGCAATCGCTGCGTTGCTCGCAGAAGAACAGGTGCTCGCTTATCGCTATTACGGTACGCGTTTCGATTGCGGCAGCAAGCTCGGCTATCTCAAGGCCACTGTGCAGTTCGCGCTTCAGCATCGGGAAGTGCGGCAGGCATTCGAGCACTATCTGCGTGCCGAAGTGTGGGCGCTGATGCCGGAACTGATTAGCGCCGCGAAGGCATCGCTCGCGCCGAGCGCTTACAAGGTCTGATGTCATCGTGTAAGCGAATCGTGGCGATGTAAAGATGGGTCATATCTGCGCGCGCATCGTCAACGATGCCGCGCAGACTCCGCTATGAGCGGGCTGGTTCGATACGGAGAAGCTTGTTCATGCAGGTCAAGGCCTTCGATTCACTCGGGAGCCTGATTGCATTCACGCTTGTCGGTGCTGTTCTGTTTTTATCTTTAGCGGATGCGCCGTGCATCATGATGTTCCCGTGCAGGTTGTGGTGGCACCGAACATCGATGCAAGCCCCATAGACGGAAGCGCTGCCGATACCGGATGTCCAACCCATCATGCCCGTCAAGTTCGAAACGGGCCGCGCGAGTTTCTACGCGAAGCGCTTTCAGGGCCATCGCACGGCGAGCGTTACGACATGCATGCGTTCACGGCGGCGCATCGAACTTTGCCGCTCGGTTCTTACGCGCGTGTGAGCGATCTGTCGGGGATGCACTCGGTCGTGGTGCGTATTAAAGATCGCGGGCCGTTCGAACCGGGCCGCGCGATCGATCTCTCGTTCGCGGCCGCTTCGGTGCTTGGTCTGCAACATCGTGGCACGCTGCAGGTGAGAATTGAACGCGTGCCAGCGGACGTGGTGCGACACGAGATCGAAGCAAATCCGCCTGCTCGCGTCGCATCGGGCAAGCCATCGCAGAAGCCACCGGATATAGGCCCGGACACGCGGGCGGATACAATGCCGGCGGCGGCGCGCACGAATGCGCGCGCGTTATCTGATCCGGCACATGAATCCATCCAATCGGGCCGAATTGCTCGGCCCGCTTCTGAAGAGCGTATCGCGGTCGTTCTATCTGACGCTGCGAATCCTGCCGGGCACGATGCGTGACCCCATCGGTCTCGCGTATCTGCTCGCGCGTGCGGCGGACACCATCGTCGATACTTCGCTGATTCCCCCGCAACGCAGGCTCCAACTGCTGCTGTCCTTGCGCGAGCAGGTCAACGGCACGCGCGACGATGCCGCGCTCGCGATCATCGCGGGCGAAGTGCCCGGACAGCAGGCCCAACTCGATGAACGCGTGCTGCTTGAACGCTTGGGCGATGCGCTTGCGATCCTGCCGCACTTAAGCGCAAGCGATGTCGTTGCAGTACGCGATATCGTCACGACGCTCACCACGGGCATGGAGTTTGACCTGCGCACGTTCCCCGATGAAACCTCGGGCCGCATTGCCGCGCTGCACGAATTCGACGAGCTGGACCGCTATACGTATCTCGTCGCGGGATGCGTCGGCGAGTTCTGGACCAAGATGACTTACGCGCACATGCCGGGCGTGTTGAAGGCACAACCGCAGAGCATGCTCACGCGCGGCGTGCGTTTCGGCAAGGCCTTGCAGATGACCAACGTGCTGCGCGATTGCGCACGCGATCTGGGTATTGGCCGCTGCTATCTGCCGATGTCGCTGCTCGCGCGTCACAGATTCACGCCCGAAGCGCTGCTCGATCCGCAAGCGTCGCAGCGCGCGCGGCCCGTGCTGTACGATTTGTTGCGCACGACGCTCGCGCTTTATCGCGAGGCGGTCGATTACACGCTCGCCATTCCGCAAGCGGCCATCCGCCTGCGCCTCGCATGTCTCTGGCCGATCATGATCGGACTCGACACGCTCGTGCTGCTCGCACGCAACGATGCGTGGCTTGACCCCGAGCGCGTCTCGAAGATTCGCCGCAATGATGTCTATCGCATCATGGCGGTGTCGATGCCGCTGATGGCATCGAACGCGCTCGTGCGCAACTGGACGGAAAAACGCATGCGCATGATCGAAGCCGCGATCAGCGACGCAACTCGACCATGATGCGTTCGGCCAGAAAATCGCACGGCGGGCGATTCGACGCGGCGCTTCGCGCCAGCACCACTTCCAGCGAGCCGGTTTCCGGCAAGCCCTGCGCCTGACCCAATAGCGTGAAATGCGCCGGCACCGCGCATTTCGTGAGCGGTGTGACGGCGAGGCCCGCTTCGGCCATCGTCAACAGACCGAGCAAGCTCGGACTCTCGTACGATGTGCGATACGCGATGCGCGCTCCAGGCTGCGAATCGCGTTCTCGCGCGCGACGTTGCCCGGAAGAAATACGGGCGATCGGCAAAGGGCCGCTCGCGCCAGATATCGGTGGCGCCGGGCGCGGCTGCCCAGATCATCGGCTCGTGTCGCAGGAATTCGCCGGACAGCCCCTTGACGCGCGTCGCGCAGACGAGATCGACGCTGCCGTCGCGCAGCATTGGCACGAGCGCGAGGCTCGGCAGGCCGGCCACCTGAATCTCGACCTTCGGATAGGTGGCAGAAAACTTCTTGAGGATGGGCGGAAACAGCGAAGACGCGTAATCGTCCGACACGCCGATCACCACGCGGCCGGTCACGTCGGGACGCACCACGGCGGCCCATGCTTCGTCGCGCAGCGCGATCATGCGGCGCGCGTAGGTCAAGCAGCACTTCGCCGTCCTGCGTCGGCACCACGCTGCGCGGCTTGCGCACGAACAGGGGCTTGCCGAGCGCGGTTTCGAGCGTGTTGATCTGCATACTCACAGCCGATTGCGAGCGATGCCGCTTCCACCGACGTCACACCATACGCATCGCGCCGTGCGCATGCCGCACGACATGACGCGTCAGCAGCCGCGCGCCGCCTACTTCGAGCCAGAACGCGAGCGCGGCATCGCCGAGGATCGCATCGGCCTGTTGATCACCGCGACGATCTGCATGCCGCACGACATCAGTTCGACGCCCACGTTCAGCGCGTCCGTATCGCTGCCGACCAGCACCGCGCGTCGCGTATCGAGCGCGCCGTACAGCACGGCGTGCCGCCACGCGGCGCTCGCGCCCATCACGCCGGGACGCTGCCAGCCATCGAACGCGAGTCCCATGTCGCGCTGTCCGGATGCGACGATCACCTGCTTGAAACTCATGAGCCACATATGCGATGCATCGGCGAGACCGGCGACATGCGTATCCATCCACGCGCTCGCCGGACCATGCGGAAAGAGGCCCAGACAGCCGTGCCGAGCTTCACGTCGATGCCCGCTTCCAGCGCATCGCCGAGTTCGGGGCGCGCTTCGAGCATGGCTTTGAGCATCGCGTTGGCATTGCCCGCCACGGCGCTCATGCGATTTCCGAAGTGCAGCGGCACGTCCTCGCCCATCGTTTCGAGCGGCCCGGGATTTACATCGACGAGCGTCACGCGGATGCCGCGTCCCGCTGCTTCGAGCGCGGCCGCGATGCCGGCCGGCCCCGCGCCGACGATCAGCAGATCGGTCGATTCCTCGACGGGCGGTGCCTTGCCCGCGACGGATGCGGGATCGTAGAAGGGTGTTTGCATAGCTTCGTTGTCCACGGTTCGGCTCGCTGTCTTGAGGATGTCATAGCTCGAGGGGCGGGGCGTTCAGCACGCGTTCGCACAACATGGACTCGCTCACGTTCGGTTCCGCGAGCGCATCGACGGTGGCTTCGAGTAGGCGCGCGAAACGTGCGCCGAAGCGCGTGCCCGTCAGCGTGCGGAATTTTTCGCGTTCGGTTTTGTATGTCATGGGTCGCGCGGGATCGCCGCTCGCCTGCATCGCGCCGGAATCGAGACGGCGGCCATCGCGCAGCTCGACGATCACGCGCGCTCAGCGCTTGGCGGGAAACGCGGCGTTGAACTCAGCGCGTTCGCGCGTGACGAGGCGCGGCAGCAGCGCGGCGGTGACCGGAAACAGCACCCGTATTGCGCTTCTTCGGTCGTGCGGGGCGCGTCGGACCACAGTTGCCTGGCTTCGTGAAAAGTCTCGATCTCGACGCGTTCGATATTGTCCACATCGAAGCGCACTTGCACACGCGCCGCCAGCGCCGCCGCAATTGCCGGATGCGCCCAGCGGCACACCGGATATGGTTTCACATTCTATTCGAGAATCAGCCAGCGTTCGTCGAGATCGGCCCAGATCGCGGGCGCATCGCGTTCGACGGTCGTCGCTGGTGCGCCTGTGAAGCCGCGCGATGCAAGCAGCGCCGCGCTGATTCCGGCCAGCGCCCCCCCAGCATGATCCGTCCTTCAGCATCGTCGGATGATCGATGCAGCGCATCATGTCCGGGCGCGGCCCGTGATATTCCGGGATGCCGAGCGCATGCCGGGTCGTCTACAGATCGAAGCCCAATGCGCGGCTCGCGATGGCCGTCGCCGCCAGTGCATTCCACGCACACCCGACGTGTGATACTCGCGGCTCGTCGCATGCAGCGCGATGCCCGCGCGCGTGCCCAGTTCGTAGCCGAGCACCGTCTGCACGATGAACTCGCGCCCGCTCATGCCCGGTGCGCGTTCGGTCATCGCGAGCAGCGCGGGCAGCACGGTGACGCCCGCGTGTCCCTTGGTGAGCGCGTGGCCGTCATGACCGTCGAAACTGTCGATGGTCGCCGCGCCCGTTGGACTGGTGGTGCCTCCGTCGAAGAGCATGCGCGCGGGCGTGCGGCCCGCCGCGAAGCAATCGAGCGCATGTTCGCGCGCAATCGACGACATGCGCGTGGACGTTCCCGCCGCCGCGACGCCCAGCAGGTCGAGCAGACAGCGCTGCGCATCGCGGATCACGGCGTCGGGCAGCATGTCGAACCGCAATGCGTGCGTGAAGCGGCTGGCGTGGTCTTGCAGAGGCGCAGCGGCGGTCATCATCGGAAGGCGATTTCGACGTCGGTGGAAGGGCGGCTGGGGCACGCGAGAATCCAGCCCTGCGATTCTTCGGCGGCGGATAAGCGGCCTGCGTGCTGCATCGAGACTTCGCCGGAAACGCGTCGCACCTTGCAGGTGCCGCATATGCCGCTTGCGCAGCCGCACGGAATCACCACTTGTTGACGCGTCGCCGCGACGCGCAAGGTTTCGCCCGCGCGGACTTCGAAGTGCTTGGCGCCCAGCGTGGCGTGATGAACGAGGCCGTCTAGTCTATTTCGTCAGCTAACGGTAATGCTTCGCTATCCTCTGCTTCTGAAGGTGAAGGACCAAAATGCTTGATATGAAACGCAGCGCGTCGCGCGCCTTCGGCTGCATGAATCTGCCGGATGCCCTGCATGAACCCCGCGGGCCCGCAGCAATACACCGTGCGGCGCCCGAAGTCCGGCGTCATCGCCCAGAGCGTGCCGCGCGAGATGCGTCCGCGCAGACCGAACCAACCCGGCGCGGGCGCGTTCAACCAGACCCTGATATTCAGGTTCGCCATGCGCGCTTGAAGCGTTGCGAGTTCATCGGCAAAAAGGATGTCGTCAACGTTGCGCGCAGTGCAGCCACGCGACGTCCGCATCCGGCTAGCTGTGGGCGAGCGTGCGCAACATCGACATCAGCGGCGATGCGCCCGATCCCGCCGACATGAACGCAAGCAGCATCGCGTTCGATGCATCGAGCGTGAAGCGGCCGAGCGGATAGCGCGCGTCGAACGTCATGCCCGCCGTGCACCACTCATGCAGCCAGCGCGTGCGACGCCATCCGTCTGCGCCTTGGTGGTCAGCTCGATCACATACCGCGCACCACGGGCGGTATATGCGATCGACTCGACGCCGAGTTGATTGTTTGCAGCGAGCCACGCGTCCTGCGTGTTGGTCGCGTTCCATATGGACGTCAGCTTATCGATGTCGTAATCTACGCCTTCGACTGCATCCTCGTGCACGAGCCACGTTGTGCGCAGCATCGTGCGCGACGCCGCCAGCGGCAAGATAAATGGATGATGTGATCCGCGAGAAAGTGATTCCAGTTGTTTGGCACGCGGAACATGCGCACGGAACCGAGGTCGGGTTCGGTGAGATCGCCGAGCAGTTTGCCGCACGCGGGCGATCCATCCGGTGTAAACGACACCCGCGCCACGATGAAACGGCAAACGGTAAGCGGATACAGCGAAACTCGTCGCCGCCATCGGCGGGCAAGTGCGGCAGGCCGTGGCGTTCCCACTTCGCGGCTTGCGTGCCCATCAACAGGCGAAAATCGCGCGAGCCGGAGGGATCGTCGGGCAAGGCGAATTCGACCAGTGTCGCGAGCAGTTCCGGATGATTACCCGCACAGTGATAACACTCGTGGTTGTTCTCGATGACGAGCTTCCAGTTCGCGTCTTCGATCATCGTCGAGACGGCGGCGACCTTTGTGCGCCACGGCTGATGCGGCGCGATGTACGGCGTCACGGCATCGCCGAAGCGGGCGATGTCGGGGGGCATATCGGCAAGACAGACGTAGACCATGCCGCACACGATTTCGACATGCACGGAACGCAGGCTATACGCTTCGCGCTCGAAGTCCGCGGGCATTTGCCGCGCATCCAGGAGCGAACCGTCGAGTTCGTAGACCCACTGATGATAAGCGCACGTCAGCCGATGCGCTCGACGCGGCCAGTAGCAGGCCGATGAGGATGCGGTTGCGATGCGTGTTCATCGCGTCGCTCCCAGCATGAGCGCGGCGGGCTCGGCCGCATCCGAAGTCACGGCCGCGACATGTGGCGACCCTCGCCCGATGCGCACGCCGCGCGCGCCATCAGCGCGATGCGTTCGTGCGTAACCTAACCTAACCTAACCGATGAAGCGCCCGTCCGCATCGATGCCCGGCAGCCACGTTGCGCCGTGCGCGAGCAGCATCGACATGACGGAACGCAAGTCGTCAGTCGCGCGAACGACGCCGGGCAGCGGGCGCAGTTGCGCCGCTTCGAGCGTCCTGCCGCCGACGGCCAGTTCCAACGAACCGACATGGCCTACGGGCTTGCCTTGTGCATCGAGCACGACGAGCGTATCGACGAGATGATCGTGCAGCAGCGTGCGTGCATCCGCGCTCGAAAAGCCGAGCCGCGCGACACGCGCCAGTTCGAGCGCCACATCGGAGGCACACATTAGACGTAGACGCTTCAACGCGCGATCCCTGCCGACGAAATCCGCGATGAAGGCGCTCGCCGGACGCGCCAGCAATTCATCGGGACTCGCCATCTGCTCGATCTTGCCGTCGCGGAAAATCGCCACCTTGTCGCCCATCTTCATCGCCTCATCGATGTCGTGGCTCACGAACATCACGGTTTTTTTTAAGGCTCTTTATGGCGGAACTTGTCCTGAAGCGACGTGCAGTTGATCGGGTCGATCGCGCCGAACGGTTCGTCCATCGGCATCACGGGCGGATCGGCGGCAAGGGCACGCGCCACGCCGACGCGCTGCTGTTGGCCGCCCGACAGATCGCGCGGATAGCACGGCATGAAGATGGCCGGATCGAGCGAGACCATCGCCAGCAGCTTTTCGGTGCGCTCGTGGATACGCGCCTTGTCCCAGCCGAGCATCTGCGGCACGAGCGCGATGTTGTCGACCACCGTCATGTTCGGGAACAGGCCGACCTGCTGGATCGCATAGCCGATGCGCCGCCGCAACTCGACAATATCGAAGCCCGCCATATCCACGCCGCCGATCAGGATCTGGCCCGACGTCGGCTGCACGAGGCGATTGATCATCTTGAGCGTCGTGGTCTTGCCGCAGCCGGACGGCCTGAGCAGCACGTACAGCTCGCCTTCTTCGACCGTCATCGAAATATCGTCGACGACGGGCTTTTCGCCGCGCGACTCTAAGCACTTGGTCAGGTGTCGGAGATCGATCATCGTCCCTCCGCAGGGGGCTGCCGCATTGACGAGAGGCCCGGCGAGCGGCGGCTGGACCACGCCGCGCCACCAGAGGAAGCGCGCCCGGCGCGGCCGCATGCCCTCCGGCGTGAGACGCCATTGCAGCGCGGCCTTAGAGTCGTTAACAAAATGACGTTCGCAATTGTCGCCAGCATATGATGCAGCAAGCGATTTTCATGAAGGCCACGTGGATGAAGGCGAGCCGTTC